>JABDFY010000016.1 GCA_013286365.1 Alphaproteobacteria bacterium | reverse complement strand
GAAGAAGACGAGGTTGTAAAGCCAGTGGCAGAAGCCTCGGCGCCAGCATAGCTTGTGCCAGCGACCCCTGCTTGGACAATGGTAAAGGTCTCGCCAACGGCAAGAGCGCCTGAGGTAGGGGCGACAAAAACTTGGGCATTAGTCATGGATGCAGAGCCTGAGACAATCAGCTGACCATAATGGCTGGTATCAGTGACGCCTATAACTAAAAGACCGCCTGAGCCCTGACTATAGTTACCGGTAATGCTATGGCTAGTGTTAAGCCTGAGCGAACCATCATTGATCACTGTATTGGAAGCACCCACAACGACATCGTCATCTAAGAGCTGATAGGCATGACTATCAAAGGTCAGATTATTGTTGTTGGTCGTAATCGTCCCGATCGTACCATTATAGCCCGTCAGCGTTCCATAACCGCCAGAACTTCCGCCCGTGATCGTTAGTCCCTGAGACACATTGATGTTGCCCGCGATCGTTCCCGCGTTCGAGATCGCACTTAAGATCGTGCCGGTGCTATAGATCGCATTAAGGCTGCCTGTGATAGTGCCGCTATTGCTGAGGCTGCCTAATGTGCCGCCGTTATTAATCGCAGTCGGACCGTTGATCAACCCGTCATTGATAATAAGGCTGGTGAGTGGCCCGTCATAGATGCCAGGATTGCCAGTAATGGTGCCACCAGCGTTGTTGAGAATGGTGCCGATCGTGCCGCCATTGCCAATCGCTTCATTGCCGTTAACTCCCTGAATCGTCCCACTGTTAGATATCAGGCTAATATCACCAACATTGTAAATCCCCGAACCATAACTAATGGTACCAGAGATGACGCCGCCAGCATTATTGAGGATGGTACCAATCGTGCCTGCATTAGCAATACCTGCAAGGCCACTGATGGTACCGCTGTTATTTATAACGCCTATGTTTCCATAATTATTTACCGCATTAGTGCTGCCTTGCGTTGTAATGGTACCTCTGCTGGTGTTTGTAATATTCTCAATTGTGCCGCTAGCTTGGTTAAAAATGGCGCTTAAATATCCACTATCAATAACGCCACTATTCGTGATCGCATTAATCGTTCCGCTGTTGCCGATCCCTATGTAACCACCATAAATGCTACCGCCACTGTTGTTGGTGATGGTACCAATGCTTCCGCCGGCGCTGTTAAGAATGGCATAGTCTGAAGTACCGTTGATCGTGCCGTTATTGGTGATGGCAGTAATGCTGCCGCCCGCACCATTGTAGACACCGGTATGGCTCCCGCTAATGGTGCCGTTGTTCGTAAGCGTTCCGTCAACACCGTTATCGTTGATAACGCCAGTATTGTCGCCCGTAATGCTGCCGTTAATTGTCACATTCGAGCTGTTCCAAAGGACGCATCCCGCTGAGCCAATGGCTGAGTTACTGTTAACGACCTGACAAGGACTTGAAAGGATAACAAGTAAATCATTATAGCCGCCGGTGGTGATTGAAGACATCGCAGCTGTAAGTCCTCGGCTGCTGGTTATAGCGTCAACCGTGATCCCACCATAGCTAGCGGTACCGGCGGCTTGTGCGATCGTGAGCGTTTCGACATTAAGTGAGCCTGTAATCGTGACAACATCGTTGGTCATGGTCGCGGTGCCAGAGATCACCAAATCGCCATAACTGATCGAACTGGTTGCATTTATATTGAGTAAGGCAGAAGAAGCCTCATTATAGTTTCCTGTAACGGACTCTGTGCTATTCACTTGCATTGTTCCGGCAACGCTAAAGGTATTGCCAGCACCGACATTGACATTGTCTGCGAGTAACTGATCAGAGCCAGAACCAATTGATAAATTATGGCCGTTGGTACTAATAGAACCACCGGTTAATGTTCCAACGGTTCCTGAACCGCCCCCCGTAATTGTCAATGCCTGGTTGACATTGATGTTACCGCTTATTCTGCCAGCATTGGAAATAGAACTAACGAGTGTACCTGCGATTTCGATGGCATTGGCGCTACCGCTAATGACGCCACTATTGATGATCGTTCCGATCGTGCCGCCGGCGATATTCACGCCGGTAGCACCACTGATGGTACCTGTAATACTGTTGGTGAGCGCGCCAATGCTGACATCGCTATAGATACCACTGGCACTTGCGGTGATCGTGCCGGAATTAACAAGTGAAGTAATGGTGCCTTGGCTATTCCAGATACCATTGCCAGCCGTCGCGGTAATAGTGCCGCTATTTGACAAAACACTGAGCGCGACACGGCGATTATAGATACCCGATTCTTCGGTGATAACGCCGCTATTTATAATTGTGCCGACACTACTTCCTTGTGTTTCAACAATACCCCGCCAACCGCCATAAATTGTTCCAATATTATCAATTGTTCCTACTTGGCCTGTGCAATCACATATGCCAAGACCGCCACCTGCATGCGAATTGATGGTTCCACTATTGATAATGACGCCGATACTTCCACCCGAGGAATAGATGCCTTGAGAAGCACCGGTATCAATGAAGCCAATATTGTTAATCGTAGCAATTGTGCCGCTGTTAAGAATACCGGGTTCAGCCGCAATACTGATAGTGCCGCTGTTGGTAATCGTGCCTACATTATTGCCGCTATTGATAACGCCCGTGGTGGGTCCTACAACATTTCCACTGCTAGTAATGGAAACGCTGCCGCCGGTCCATGTTACGCAAGGCGTAGACGCGTTAATCACAGTGACGCCGCTGCTAGCAGTTGTGCAGGCTGCATTTGCCTGTTCAGGAACTAGAAATATCGCACCCGTCACCACAGCATTAATGGCTAATGCCGAAGCACCAAGTAAGAGAGATTTACGACGATTCATAGCATGCTATTGATATCTAAAATCTATTTGAGTTGATCACACTCTTATTTCCTCATAATGAAAGATTAATTTATAAAATCAAACCACTATCTCCAACGATTGCTGGCTTAAGTAATATTTCGAATTCGAAACAACTCAAATTCAAATAATGTGACGTAGCCGCAATCTCTATTTCTGCACCCTACCTAGAGATATTCATTTTGGATAAGGGATTCCTAAGCTTGCCTACTCATATTTAATATTAACCTAGTCCTCGGCACGCTGTCGTTCCAACTTTGGAAAGTTAATGCGTCGAGTCCGAAATGCACTTTATCTATAATGATTTGCCACTTGATTTATGATTTTTTTACAAAATCATTCAACCAAAACATGGCTTCTTGAGATCAAATTGAGTCAGTTTCGCCGCAGCCCACTTGCCATCAACCGCGAGCGCCGAAATTGAACCGATGGAGATTAAAAGATGAACGAGATTTGTAATCCGGTACAAGTGAAGGAATCGCACCAACAACTCAGTGCAAGTTTAAGAGAGGTTCCGGATTATCGTAGGGAAGGCTGCGCGTATATTTCGCCGGAAAATCTAATAAATCGGTTAAGAGGTAGAATGGAAAAGGAATATGGTATGACGAAAGAAGAGGCAGAAGAGTGTTTTCGTGCACTTGGTTAAACATAAACTACTCATAAATCAATCCCGATAGACACTCGATCAACGCATTAGGCAACAGCCTGGTTTTTTGGGGGCGTCGCGTCTTCATGCTCAAAAAATTCAAATAAATGTTGCTGGTTGTTTTCGGTTACGCGAAAGATTTTCTGAAAAAATAGATTGTTGGGTACGCAGAGTGTACTGCCTTCCTTTTCGCGCAAGATGGTGAACATCATATTACGATCAATGACACGTCCCCGGAAATTTTCTGGAAGTATTTCTACCGTAGCCCCGATACGAAATGGCCGCCAGATCGTTATGAATAGATTTGCTGTAATATTGCTGACCATAGTCCAAACTGCCAGAAACCCGACACCAATGACGGCGCCAATGCTCATCAGAACTGTCCATAGACCTGAAACGCTGACGCCCCAAAAACCAAGAAGTAGCAGACCAACGCCAAGCCACATGGCGATGCTGACGGAGCGCATGATAAACAACAGGGTTTCGTACGAAAGGTGAAATCGGGAGCGGACACTTAGCAGCAGACGATAAAGAGCCGTATTGACATAGACTATCGCAAGCACAGCTAAGATGAGAATGAGGATGGAGCCTAGAACCGTATCAATATGAACAACGTGCGCATTAAACCATGGTGTAAGTTGGTTCATAAAAGATCCTCGATGACGTGTTGAATAATATTTTCTCTAGGGGTTTTGCGAGACAGTATCCTGTTTGGTCTCTTGTGTACGCTGCCGCATCAAATCCAGCAAAGCATTAATATTACCACCGTTACGTTGAATGATAGCGGCGTACTCGTCACGTTGCGTTACACTCTGACTTACGCCCTCTATGATGACATCAATAACTGCCAGTTTTCCGCTTTCCTGACGGATGCGCCAATCTACTTTAGTCGGCGATGAACCGTCGCTATGTGATATTTCGCTACCAACAATACTGTCCTTATCACTTTCTTGACGCGAACTTTTTACTTGAAAGCCTTCTCCTGAATAAAAGTTGAGGCGATCACCATAAGTTTTAAGCACGAGCTGTTCAAAAAGTTTCATGAACTCGTTCTGTTGGTCGGGAGTAGCTGTATTCCAGGCGCGTGCCAGAACAAAATGACCGATAGTCGGCATATCGAATGAATTGTGAAGAATATTACGATATTTTTGCGTACGTTGATCTGGAGATAGGCTTTTGTCAGCCATGATGGTGATGGCTTGGTTGCCAAGATTTTGGATAAACTGAGCTGCTGGCGTTTGCTGCGATGGATCGGCATTGGTGGCCGCGGCAGGAGCAGATGGAGCGCTAGATGGGGGAGCCGTTTCGGCCGCTGCTGAGGGTAGGGAATATATATCCGAGGCGGATGTGATAAGTAGTGCTGAGATTGCGGCGATTAAAGACAAACGCATGGGTAACTCCTATGAACTTAGTGTTGGGTAAAGAATATCCAAACATCTGATGTTTAATTTTCTAGCGGCACAGCCAAACGATCTCAGATGCTAAGCTATTCGATTTGCGTAGCACCAATTACGGACACTTTATAATTGGTACAACACTGTTCCCGAGGCGACGTTGGGCAAAAATCTTGTCAATTTAATGTTACGACATATGAATCTCATGTGTTTGGCAGTGCTGCGTATAAAAAAATGATTTCTTTCTGCCGTCGCGCCGCAGCTGTCTGCGACATAGTTTGGTCATATTCATTTTTGATAAATTGCTGAACAAAAAGAGCCGTCGTGTACAAATATGAATGTTCAAAAAAAGTGTAGGACCGATCTCAAATCTATTCGCTCCTCAGCGAAGATGACTAAAGGGAATGTTAAAGGCTTATACCTTAAGATATGGGTTGCCCAATGACGAAGATCCTTGGACGCTTATTTTTAGTGCTTGTCGTACTACTCATTGTCCTTATTTATCTCTGTTTTCCTTATGTATCACGTATGACTGATCGATGGTTGGAGCGTGATCTTGAGGTCCGTTCGCAGATAATCTTCGGATCAATACATGACGATATGAAGGAAGCACTAGCTGCGGGTGATGGCGATCGTATACGAAAATTGTTCCAGAACATCGCCCAAGATGGGCATTTGTTTGCCATTGGCTTTTGTGACCGACAAGGAGCGCTGTCTTATCGAAGCGCTAATTTTCCATCGAATTTTCTATGTGGCGACAACCAGGGTTTAGCTAATAATCCTCTTTTTATCCCCCAGAAAAATGCTGGCAACAAATTACTAATAGCAAAATTTCCGCTACTAGATATGGGCAAGTCCGTTGGCACATTAATCATCATAAATGATCTAGGCTATACGGCGCAGCATTACCAAGATGTCTATAAAATCGTATTTGGGTTTCTTCTGGCCGTTTGTTTGGTTGCCGTCCTCGCCACGCTGTTGATCGCTTACATGACATTGCGCGGTTGGCTCAGAACTGTGCGCATATTACTACAGACAAAAAATGTCGAAATAGCTGATCGCCACAAAATTCCATCGGAATTGAAACCACTCGTTCTTGATCTTTATCGGCTTTTGCGTCGACGCAGCCAGAATAGGCAGTCTACAAATCCAACACGTAATCTCTGGACCGCGCCGTCTCTTCAACACTTTTTAGAAACCGAATTGCCGAAAGAAGAAATTATCATTGTGTCCAACCGTGAGCCCTATGTTCATAATGAAGAAAGCGGTAATATAATTCTGCAAACACCGGCTGGCGGCTTAGTCTCGGCTCTGGAGCCCGTTATGCGTGCTTGTAAAGGTACGTGGATAGCGCACGGAAGTGGTTCTGCCGATAAATCGATGGTTGATAGCCGTGATCATCTCGCTGTACCGCCCGAAAATCCTTCATATACGCTAAGACGCGTATGGCTTAGTGAGGAAGAAGAGGCAGGTTACTATCATGGGTTTGCCAATGAGGGTTTATGGCCGTTGTGTCACATGGTTTTTACTCGACCAGTTTTTCGTGAAGAAAACTGGAGGCAATATCAGGCGGTCAATCGTAAATTTGCTGATGCCGTGGTGGCTGAGGCAAAGTCAAAATCGCCTATAATTCTAGTCCAGGATTACCATTTTGCATTATTGCCAGCACTAATTCATGAACGCCTTCCAGGGGCCATTGTTGCAACTTTTTGGCACATCCCATGGCCTAATGCGGAGGCTTTCAGCATTTGTCCATTTCGCGAAGAGATCCTGAAGGGACTTCTTGGCAGTGATATTCTCGGATTTCATACGCAGTTTCACTGTAATAATTTTTTCGATACCGTCGATAGATTTCTAGAGTGCCGAATTGACCGTGAGCGGACAACAGCTACGCGAAGCGGTCATACGTCACTCGTACGGCCTTATCCGATCTCTATTGAGTGGTTACCACCTGCTGTTGCAAGCTTACCGCCGGCCGCGGCGTGTCGTGAAAATGTTATAAAAAAATTGCAGTTACCGCAAAAATTAAAGTTAGGCGTAGGCGTAGAGAGATTTGACTACACGAAGGGTATCGTGGATCGCTTTCAGGCTATTGCACGATTTTTTCGCCAAAATCCCTCCTGGATTGGTAAATTTTCTTTTATACAGGTAGCGGCGCCTACACGTAGCAATTTGCCGCGCTACCGAGAGATACAAGAAGAGACGATCAAACTTGTTGAGACGATTAATGAAGAATTTGGCCGCGATACATGGAAACCCATAATATTGATCATTGCGCACTACAATCAGCCAAGCGTGTTCGAACTGTTCCGTGCGGCTGATTTTTGTATCGTTAGCAGTCTGCATGACGGTATGAACCTTGTGGCCAAGGAATTTGTTGCAGCACGTGAAGATGAGCGTAGCGTTCTTATTCTAAGTACCTTCGCGGGCGCCTCAGAAGAACTTCTCGAAGCGCTGATTGTCAATCCGCACGATACCAAGGGAATGGCTGACTCAATTTATCGCGCCTTGCACATGAGTGCTGAAGAGCAGGAGCAGCGCATGCGCTTATTGCGCCGTATTGTTCGTGATCATAACGTTTATTGGTGGGCTGGAAAAATGTTACGTGATGTTGCGCGTACCCGAAAAAGCAGTGCCATCAGCGCAGCAACAAATAGCCAGGGTAAATACGGTAATATTATTTCTCTCCAGGCGGCGCAGTCGACTTTGAAAAAGTTTCTTCAAAACGTTAGTATCCGTAAGAACGCATAAACCCGCAGCATGACGGCATGAGAGAAACTTCGCGCCGTTTATTGCACAATAATACGATATTGATAGACCTTGGAATGATTGTCTCTATCCAAGGCACGCACGATTAAGTTGGTTTCGCCGGAATTGCTTCCCGGGACAAGGTTTACGACATTATCAGCCTTTTCGGCCGTTACGATGGATGGGTTACCGGTAACGACGGATTGCACGCGCTCACCTTCCGGCATTTCAACCTGTGTTGCCATACCCTTTGTGAGACTAATATCAGGTGCATCTGCCGATACCTGCACAACGTGCGGTGTTTCGGATGCGCAGCTGACTAAAATAAACAAGGGTAAAAGGATAAAGGCAGACCTGTTCATAGCAAAATACCATCCCTGATTAGTGTTGACTGGTTCATAAGCGAGAAGGAGAAATATAAGAACAATATGTTTTTTTAAGGGATTGGCATTTATTCTCTGCGCCTTTTGGATGGCGAGGTTTCAACAAAATACTATAAGTCACTCCAGCAATGAAATTACAGTAGTATGTAGCTTTGTGTCGCGAACAATTATTGCTTCGGATTTATAACACTTCTGGGCATGAAGATAAATTTAGCTTACCTTCCAAATGTTTAGTACGTGACGAACTTAAACTTATCCACAACAAAAAATCGTCTTTATATTTTCTTTATAAGCTCTTGAGGGGACCATATGGCTGGTTTATACTTCCTTGTGTACATAATAATGGGTCTTTTATCATATATTTATGGCCCCATATATGACGCCTGCAAAACCAGCACTCCAATTAATCGATGAGCCCATCGCGAAGGGCGGCGAGATGGCGGTATTATTATACGCGCTGACCGCTTTAAAAAAAGGACAGCCAAGTGTCCGGTTGCCGGCCGAATGGACTGGCGTAGCCGGCAAAGTAGCCGATGCTTTTAATGAAGTCGTGGAAATGAATGAACAGTTGGCGGCGGAACTTACCCGCTTGCGCATGTCTGTTGGCAGAGAAGGTAAACTTAGCAAACGTTTATCTCTCGGCAGCGTTAGCGGTTTTTGGCAAGGATCTGTCGAAGCTGTGAACGATCTCATCGATAATCTTGTGCATCCCACCACTGAAACAGCCCGCGTGATTGGTGCTGTGGCGCAAGGCGACTTATCGAAAACCATGGCGCTTGAAATTGATAATCGTCCACTGCAAGGCGAATTTCTTCGTACCGCCAAGACTATTAATACCATGGTCGACCAGTTGGCCTCGTTTGCCGCCGAAGTGACGCGCGTCGCACGCGAAGTGGGTACCGAAGGTAAACTTGGCGGTCAAGCTGATGTTAAGGGTGTTGCCGGTACCTGGAAGGATTTGACTGATTCTGTGAATATGATGGCCGGTAATCTTACTGGCCAGGTGCGTAATATTGCGGAAGTGGCAACGGCTGTCGCAGGCGGCGACTTGTCCAAAAAGGTAACTGTGGACGTTAAAGGTGAAATTCTTGAACTAAAAAATACTATTAACACGATGGTCGATCAGCTTCGATCTTTTGCTTCGGAAGTGACGCGCGTTGCACGCGAAGTGGGCACTGAGGGTAAACTTGGTGGGCAAGCTGAAGTGAAGGGTGTTGCCGGTACCTGGAAGGATCTCACAGACTCTGTGAATATGATGGCCGGCAATCTTACCAGCCAAGTGCGTAATATAGCGCAAGTGACTACGGCTGTTGCCAATGGCGACCTTTCACGAAAAATCACTGTTGATGTGAAGGGTGAAATTCTCGAGCTCAAAGACACCGTGAACACGATGGTGGATCAGCTTAATTCATTTGCCGCCGAGGTGACGCGTGTCGCACGCGAAGTGGGTACTGAGGGTAAACTTGGCGGTCAAGCTGAAGTGAAGGGTGTTTCGGGTACCTGGAAAGATCTAACGGATTCTGTGAACTCAATGGCCGGCAATCTCACAGGCCAAGTGCGTAACATAGCGCAAGTGACCACGGCTGTTGCTAATGGTGACCTTTCGCGAAAAATCACCGTTGATGTGAAGGGTGAAATTCTTGAACTTAAAGATACCATTAACGCCATGGTGGATCAGCTTAATTCATTTGCCGCCGAGGTGACGCGCGTCGCACGCGAAGTGGGTACCGAAGGTAAACTTGGCGGGCAAGCTGATGTGAAGGATGTCGCCGGTACCTGGAAAGATCTAACGGATTCTGTGAACTCAATGGCCGGCAATCTCACAGGCCAAGTGCGTAATATCGCCGATGTTACTAAGGCGGTTGCAGCCGGTGACTTGTCGAAAAAGATCACCGTTGATGTGAAGGGTGAAATTCTCGAACTTAAGAACACCGTCAATACAATGGTGGATCAACTTTCGTCCTTTGCTTCGGAAGTGACGCGCGTCGCGCGTGAAGTGGGTACCGAAGGTAAACTTGGCGGGCAAGCTGAAGTGAAGGGTGTTTCGGGTACCTGGAAAGATCTAACGGATTCTGTGAACTCGATGGCCGGCAATCTCACAGGCCAAGTGCGTAATATTGCTGACGTTACTAAGGCAGTTGCAGCCGGTGACTTGTCGAAAAAGATCACCGTTGATGTGAAGGGTGAAATCCTTGAACTTAAAGACACCATTAATGCCATGGTGGATCAGCTTAATTCATTTGCCGCCGAGGTGACGCGCGTCGCACGCGAAGTGGGTACTGAGGGTAAGCTTGGTGGGCAAGCCGATGTGCCGGGTGTTGCCGGTACCTGGAAAGACCTCACGGACTCGGTGAATTTCATGGCATCGAACCTGACAGCACAAGTGCGTAACATCGCTGATGTTACGACAGCTATAGCCAACGGTGAATTGAAACGCAAAATTACTGTCGATGTAGCTGGTGAAATACTTGAACTTAAAGACACCATTAACACCATGGTGGATCAGCTTTCATCATTTGCTTCGGAAGTGACACGTGTGGCGCGCGAGGTGGGTACCGAAGGTAAGCTTGGTGGCCAGGCTGATGTGCAGGGTGTCGCCGGTACCTGGAAAGATCTAACGGATTCTGTGAACTCGATGGCCGGCAATCTCACAGGTCAAGTGCGCAACATCGCTGACGTTACTAAGGCAGTGGCGGCGGGTGACTTATCCAAGAAGATCACCGTTGATGTGAAGGGTGAAATTCTCGAACTTAAGAACACCGTCAATACGATGGTGGATCAGCTACGTTCTTTTGCTTCGGAAGTGACACGCGTCGCACGCGAGGTGGGTACTGAGGGTGAGCTTGGTGGTCAGGCTAAGGTGGTTGGCGTGTCGGGCACATGGAAGGATCTAACAGATTCTGTGAACATGATGGCCAATAATTTGACCAGTCAGGTGCGCGGTATTGCTAAAGTTGTGACCTCGGTTGCCAATGGCGAACTTAAACGCAAACTCACTGTGGATGCCAAAGGCGAAATTGCCGAACTCGCCGATACCATCAATAGTATGATCGATACACTTGCCACGTTTGCCGACCAAGTAACAACAGTGGCGCGCGAAGTTGGTGTTGAAGGTCAGTTGGGTGGTCAGGCCAAGGTTCCTGGCGCTTCCGGTACTTGGAAGGGCCTTACAGAAAATGTCAATCAATTGGCGGCAAATCTCACGACGCAAGTGCGCGCCATCGCCGAAGTTGCGACAGCCGTCACCAAAGGCGATCTCACACGATCGATCACGGTCGATGCGCAAGGTGAGGTTGCGGTCTTGAAGGACAACATCAATGAGATGATCCGCAATCTTCGTGATACGACGCAGAAAAATACGGAGCAGGATTGGTTGAAAACAAACCTCGCTAAATTCAGCCGCATGCTACAGGGCCAGCGGGATCTAACCAGCGTTGGCCGGATGGTGCTGTCGGAATTATGTCCGGTGGTATCTGCCCAGCAGGCCGAATTTTACGTGCTCGACAACAAAGATGAAGGCCCGCGGCTAACACTGCTCGCCAGTTTTGCTTCAGAAGGAACGGCGCAAATCGGCAAACATATTGGTCTGGGTGAGGGCGTATTAGGGCAATGTGCTGTAGAAAAACGCAAAATCATGCTCGATAACTTGCCGCAAGAGTATATACGCATTTCATCGGGTCTGGGCGATGCTTCACCGCGCAGCGTGTTGGTGCTTCCGCTCATCTTCGAAGGCGAAGCTAAGGGCGTCCTCGAATTGGCATCTTTTGATGGTTTTAATCCATCTCACCAAGCACTACTCGACCAATTGACGGAGTCAATTGGTATTGTGCTCAACACCATCGAAGCCAATATGCGTACTGAAGATCTCCTCACGCAATCTCAGTCGCTTGGCCAACAACTTCAAACCCGACAAGAAGAGTTGCAACAAACTAATGATGCCTTGAAGGAAAAAGCCCGTTTGTTGGCAGATCAAAATCAGGAAGTTGAACGTAAAAACCAGGAAGTTGAACAAGCCCGCCAGGAACTTGAAGATAAGGCGAAGCAGCTTGCACTTACATCCAAATACAAGTCTGAATTCTTGGCCAACATGAGCCATGAGTTGCGCACGCCCTTGAACAGCCTACTCATCTTATCAGATCAATTGACCAAAAACCCCGATGGCAACCTGACGTTGAAGCAAACTGACTCGGCCAAAACCATTCATAGCTCCGGCAACGACTTACTGATGCTGATTAACGATATTCTCGATCTCTCTAAAATCGAGTCTGGTACGGTTGTGGTCGAAAGTAGCGAGTTGCGATTGGATGATCTCAACGGATACGTATTACGTACCTTTAAACACGTTGCCGAATCCAAAAACGTTGATTTTATTATTCGGTTTAACTCACAATTACCGAAGTCGATGGTAACTGACGCCAAGCGTTTGCAGCAGATTATCAAGAACTTATTGTCCAACGCCTTCAAATTTACCCATAACGGTCAGGTGACCCTCACGGTTGATGTTGTACGGTCAGGTTGGACTCCTGACAATGAAGATCTCAATCGTGTTCCAGAAGTATTGGCATTTTCAGTCACTGATACGGGTATAGGTATTGCGGCAGATAAGCAGATGATAATATTTGAGGCCTTTCAGCAGGCCGACGGATCAACCAGCCGCAAATATGGCGGCACGGGGCTAGGTCTAGCCATTAGCCGTGAGCTGGCCCGGTTGCTGGGCGGTGAAATTCGTCTTTCGTCGAGCCCAGGGCGAGGCAGCACATTTACACTCTATTTACCCGCAACTTATTCTCCGCGTACGCGCAAATTACAGGGCAGCGGTGATGCTTCCTCTTTGGGTATCGAATTTATACCCAAGCCAACTACCGACTTTATTAAAGATGCTGACCTTAAGCAGTTTTCAGTTATCCCAAAATCCGAGTCAGAGGTTGGCCTGGTCAACGAGGTTGGGGATGACAGAGGTCTTATCCAGCCAGGAGACCAGGTACTGCTCATTGTAGAAAACGATCTCGGATTTGCGCGTTTCTTGCTCGATACAGCACGCGAGAAGGGCTTTAAGGGCTTAGTAACTTCGCTTGGCGCGGCAGCACTTGCCTTAAGTCGTGATTACAAACCAGTCTCCATTTTGTTGGATATTCATCTGCCTGATATGCAGGGCTGGCGTGTCCTAGAACGACTGAAAAATGACATGGCCACTAGGCACATTCCTGTTTGCATCATTTCGACCGATGAAGCGCAGGGACCATTCCTTACATCAGGTGCCTTTGCCTTTGTCACCAAACCCATTCAGCGACGTGATGTGTTGGATCGGTTATTGGATTCTATCGCCAGTTTTACACAACGCGAAAAGAAAAATGTGCTTGTCGTAGAGCCGGATGCCAAGCAGCGCCAAGAGATCGTAAATTGCTTGGCCATCGACGGTATCCAAACAATTGCCGTGAGTAGTGCTTCCGCCGCTCAGAAAAAACTGCTGAAACAACCAATCGATTGTATCATCTTGAGTCCAGCCGTGCCCGAGCTCGTCACGAGTCTGGTGCATATAGAAGAAGATTGTGAAATAATGCCGAGCCGCATACCGGTAATCGTATACGGAAAGGGCAGGTTAGATGAGGCCACTTGGAGACGATTGAATGAAACTTGGCTGGCGCGCTCGGTTCTTTCCGCTGACCGTCTCCTCGATCAGGTGACATTTTATCTGCACTACAATACAGAGACACTTCCTGAAGAGCGGCGTAATGAGTTGAACAATCTCTACCATTCAAATAAACCGCTGATAGGTAAGAAAGTACTGATCGTAGATGATGATGCGCGTAACATCTTTGCGCTCACCAGTGTATTGGAAGAGCAACAGATGGTTATTCTCTCGGCTGACAGTGGGCAGGAAGCTATTAATATTCTTAAAGAAAATTCTGATGTTGATATCGTGTTGATGGATATCATGATGCCGGAGATGGATGGCATGGAAACAATACAAGAAATTCGTAAAATTTCACGGCTGAAGAATCTGCCCATTGTTGCTGTCACCGCGAAGGCTATGAAAGGTGACCGCGAAAAATGTATTGAAGCCGGTGCTTGGGATTATTTATCAAAGCCCGTGGATACAGAACAAATGATGTCTGTGCTGCGCTCTTGGCTGCATCGTTAGAAAATAACTTAGCATATGAGGGTCGTTTGAGTGCGATAGGAGCAAAAAGCCATATTGAGCGGCGCGAGCAAGAAGAAGCGCTGGCGCCTGTCGATAGTAAAGTAGAAAATATTTTACTCATTGATGACCTGCCAGAGAATCTATTGGTCTATCAGACAATCTTGGAGGAGCTGGGGCAGAACTTGATGATTGCAAGATCGGGTGAGGAAGCTCTTAAGCTGTTATTAAAACATGACTTTGCCGTTATATTGCTTGACGTAAACATGCCGACTATGGATGGCTTTGAAACGGCCTTCCTGATACGTCGACGCAGGAAGTCTGCTCGTACACCTATTATCTTTCTAACTGCCTTTACGGACGAAGTGGGCATGATTCAAAGTTATGCCAATGGCGCTGTGGATTATCTTCCTACACCGGTCGTGCCCGAGGTATTGAAAGCTAAAGTGCGCGTATTTATAGAATTATCTCAAATGCGTCGACAAGCGGCGCTTCAGACTGAAGAACGGGTTCGACGGGAAGCGGCGGAGGAGGCGGCCCGGGATTCTGCCTTTCTCGTAAAGGCTGGTGAAGATCTTACTCGCGCGCAAAGCCAACTCGAATTATTGCGTGCATTAGTCCAATTGCCATTGCCTTATTTGTCAGATGCCAGCATTGCTTGGGTAAAAAAGGATGAAATCGGTGTCGACCGGGTCGAATGTAGCGCTGTAGCAGATCAGCAAATGTGGGATGGCTTGTCAGAAATTAATATAACCGATCTTCCATGGTTAAAAAAAGCAGCGGAAGAGGTTTTTGTGACCGGTGAAGTCCACTATATGAACAAAGTTCCCACATCGTCGGTTCATTCGGATATTACGCCTGCGATTGGTTCGGTGATTATCCTCCCCTTGGTTGTCAAAGGTCAGGCAAAAGGGTGCCTTGTGCTTGTGCGGCATCGTTCGAGCACGGCCTATCAACTCAATGACATACCGCTAGCAAACGATCTTGCCTACCGTGTAGGGGTTGTCCTTGAAAATGTTATGTTGATGGAGAAGATCCAAGAAGCCGATCGACGCAAAGACGAATTTCTTGGCATGCTCGCCCATGAATTACGCAATCCTCTTGGACCAATTTACAACGCAATTCAGCTTCAAAAACTCATTCGGCCAGAAGATCCGCGTATGGCTGATTTGAGAGACATTATTGATCGTCAGGCCAGACACATGAGCCGGTTAATCGATGATCTACTGGATGCTACGCGCCTTGCTCACGGCAAAATTTTGCTTCGCAAGGAACGATGCGATCTCAATCGCATCGTTCATCAAACAGTGGCGGATTATCGTGCGATCATTGAAGCCAGTGGATTACAGCTTACTATGTCTGGCTCTAAGGTTCCTGTTTGGATCAATGGTGATCCGACACGACTTGTGCAGGCGATAGGCAATTTACTGCACAACGCTAACAAATTTACTAAAGCTGGAGGCACGATATCCGTCAGTTTTGAGATAAATAAGAAGGAAAAAATGGCCCGTATAACGGTTGCAGATACGGGAATTGGTATCGAACCCAAGATGCTCTCATGCATATTCGGAGCCTTTCGGCAGGCAGAGCAGGGTTTGGATCGTACGCGCGGTGGACTTGGATTAGGGCTAGCCTTGGTAAAAGGCCTTGTCGAACTTCACAATGGTAAAGTACACGCCGCAAGTCCTGGGGCGGATAGAGGTGCTGAATTTATAATTCTGCTCCCCATAGAACACGTAGAAAATACAAAAGTTAGAAATGATTCTTTCACACCATGGAACAGCGATAAAAAATTCCGTGTTCTCGTTATTGAAGATAACCGCGATGCGGCAAGTAGTGCAAAAATGTTATTACATCTTGCGGGGCATGATGTCCAAACAGCAGCCACGGCCTTAGTTGGCCTTGAAACCGCCCGCATTTTCCGCCCGCAGGTAATCTTGTGTGACATAGGGTTGCCCGAAGTTGACGGCTATCAAGTTGTTCGCACAATTCGCCAGGATGCAGATCTCTCATCGATGTATGTAATTGCCCTCACGGGTTATGGGCGAGAAATAGATCAACAGCAATCGTTGGATGCAGGTTTTGATCTTCATTTAACAAAACCAATTGACTTTATAAGTTTGCGTCGCGCCCTTGCCTTAGCCGACATAAAACTTGATAGCTTGGATACGCGTGCACCATGACTAAAAACTTTCCATCTGAAGTTCAGGTATTACGTGTTTTGGTCGCGGATGATGATGAATCGGTGGGCAAGACATTTGGTTGGATGATAGAAGTGCTCGGTTATGAAGCCCGCGTGGCACGAGAAGGCACCTCTGCACTATCCATTGCGCAATCATTTCTTCCAGATGTTGTAATGTTGGACATTAATCTCCCTGGTATGAATGGTTATGAGGTTTGTGAATTGATGCGCGCCGATCCGCTGCTGAATAAATGCACAATTATCGCCCAAACGGGCTGGAGCCAACCCGAACATCTTGAGCGCTCTAAGAAGGCAGGGTTTGACCACCATTGGGTTAAACCCATACCTATGGAACGCCTAGAAAAACTGCTTATTTCGCTGAGTAGCCAGAAAAACGCCGCCTGAAGCTATTCGCAATAAACATCGTGTGATCCGCTCATTCGTAGACCCAACATTACTTATTAACTATTGGCGTACCGCTGGAGCGAATATCAACTTCGGTAGCATTTATGTGTTTTCCCAATATTGCTTTTTCTACATAACCGATGACAGTAACTTCCGTTCCTTTGTTGAGAGAGGCTGAAGTACTTGAGGTGATATTGATATCAATTTTGCCATACGCGTCCTTTAAGGTAAATTTCTTTTCGCTCTCAACACTCTCGACTATTCCATTGAGCTTAACGAAACCTGTGTCGGGCATGGTTTGAATAGTTACTGTTCGCGCAGAACCTGCCGCATTTTGTCCGGTGACAGAATCAATCGCTTCACCGACCTGTTGACCAACACCTTTGTCTTCGGTCACGCTGGTGGCAACGACATCCGTTCCCAAAATAGTCTGATTAACGGTGCCAGTAATACTGACTTTTTCGCCTTCTTTAAGGGCTACTGAATTAGCAGAACTAAGATCTATTTTTATCGAACCGCTCGGGTCGCGCAGCATAAAGGTATGTTCACTATCAAAATCCTCAACGGTACCATTGAGGGTTACATAGCTACCTTTGGGCAGATCTTTAACCGAGACTGCCGTGGACGCCAAAGCCGCTGCAGAAAATAAGGTCGCGATGCTAGCTATGATAACAGTTTTATTAAACTTCATTTGATCCTCCCAAACCATATAATTGTGCTTTTCTTTTACGCAGACGAAGAAGACAGTCAGGACACATCGGGTCTAACCCCGATATATCCTGCTGCGCCTTCTGCATTAACTACTCATCCTGAGTACCTCTGATGGTCATAAGATCTTTAACAGATCTGACGCCGTCGATTTGATTGGCGTCTTTGATGGCTTCAGATTCTTGGTCCTTAGAATCCACAGTTCCACTCAACTGAACGGTGCCTTGGCTGGTCTCAACGCTAACTTGTGTTGCTTTGAGCTGCTTATCGGAAATAAGCGCGGCTTTGACTTTGGTCGTGATGGTAGCGTCATCAATGTACTGGCCTGTGCTTTCGCCAAATGCAACCGATGTCATGCCAATAGATAACGTCAATACAGCCAGAGCTGATAATTTAGATACGTTCTGCATAGTGGGTCTCCTCATAGATATGTTGTTCGAAAGTAGTGTACCGTCTTCAGTTGATGAGATTTTATCTTCAATTCCGACATTTCTACGGCAACAACAAACTAAGATATCTGATTTTATGAACAATTTACGCCAAGAATACTGAAAGGACGCGAAGATATTATTTTATAGATTGATATGATTTTTGAGACAGATCGTTAAAGGTGGAGACAGCAGAATTTAAATAAAAATATACAGCTAATATGAGAAGTCGGATTTATCTGTAATTTACTTCATCCCCTGCAGCCCTACATGGTTTCTTTAGTTTGGCTATGTCATTCCATTAAATGTACGTGTCTGTAGTCGTATCATTCGTTGCTTACAGTTACGTGAGTGAGGATGCAATTCAAGGCAAACAATAAGCTTTAACAGGGCTCCTACAGATCCGAGCACAATTTTAACCCTAATGAAGAGGAGGTTTCTATGAATACCGATCAAGTAAAAGGAAATTTTGAACAGCTCAAGGGAAAAATTAAGGAGTCATGGGGCCGTCTAAGCGACGATGACGTTGCTCTCTATAATGGTAAGCGTGAGCAATTCCTAGGCAAAGTAAAGGAAAAATACGGCATCATGAGAGAAGAAGCCGAAGAGAAGCTTAAGGACTTAGAAGAAGGCTGCAACTACTCAGGCAAGGATCAAGCTGCCTAATAACGAATTCAGCGACTAGGGTTTAGTCAAACTTCCGGGTGGGCCCTTTTGCTGACTGGGAAACGCCGCTCTCTCCATGGAGCGGCGTTTTCTATTTTTATAACCGTTCAGGATTTTAAGATTTTGATTTTAAGGTTTTATAGATGGACCCCGGCTCATGAACCCATTTATAAACGATTCAAGTACTTCGCCTAAGGGGGCCAAGCTTGATAAATCTTTACGTAACATTTGAGAGGGAAGCCCGCGTAGGTGTTTGACGCGCAAAATGACAATGACGGCTAACGTTATGGTCATGAGTAACGCAAACAAGGCAACCATAAGAGCGGCGATCTCTGGCAGAAGGCCATAATGGACAAGGCAGAAGTAAAGTGCGCCAAAGAGCCCTGTTAGCATTAACCCAATCATGAAGGCGCTAATGACTGTTAGCGCTACCACAACTGTGACACCGGAAAGAAAGCGTTGCAGGAGGGCAACGTTGGCAACAGTGCCCCCAATAGATACAACGCTCATTATTTTTTCTATCATTTACTTTACTCAAGCCCAGACCTGGGTTTGTTCCTTGTCTACCGGCGTATAAGTATACCTAACATAACGCCAGCGCCTAGAGCTATGAGGCTTGATTGGACGGGATTATCTCTTATCTTGCAGATGAAACTTTCTTCTACATTGCCTGCCATCTCACGAACATGTCGTCCTGCATCATGTGCCAGGTCATTGAGATCTTCTTTTATGGTGTGTGCGGCATTATTGGCGTCGTTTTTAATTCGAGCGGCATTCGCGCGAATATTTTCGGCCGCTGAACGTTCTTCTTTTTCTTCTTTGGTGGCTGACGCAAACATATTGATCCCCTTTTGGTTGTCTTATTAGTAATTCAGACTAAGTTCAGATTAAGTTCAAATTAAGTTCAGTTATCGTGAGGCACGTAAATCCGCTACATAATCAATCTCGACTTCCACACGCCGGTCGTTTTGTAGGCAGTTAATAAGATCGGGTCTCTTAAGATTGCTGGGGCAATCAGTCGTAGGCATTTGAGATCCAACCCAGCGCGTGTCTGCAACGCGTGTGTTAAGAAGTCCCTTATTAGTTAGATATTCTTTTACTGTTTCGGCACGAAGCTGTGAAAGCTTTTCATTATAGTCTGCGCTGCCAATGCGGTCGGCATACCCAACGATACGTGCTCCACTAACTTGACTGTCTGACTTGAGGGTTAGGGCTAACGTATCTAAGCGTTGTTGCATCTCAGGCGACAAGCTGGCTTGGTTGAAAGGAAAATAGACCGTGCGCTCTTCACGCGATAATATCAACCGCTTTTGCTGCTCAACTTTGTGTTCAACTTCAGGCTTTATGGCTTCAGACGCGCAAACGTCATAATTGTCCATCCACTTCGTGCGCACACATGTGCCTGATGACTCGTCTCTGACAATACCGCCATTTTCATCATGGACGGCTTCGCGTGCATCAGCAACGATCATATATGTACCATTATCACCAGAATCGAGCATGGCTCCCGTTGCAGCGTAGGCAACGCCAAAAGATCCAAGGACTAGAAGAAGAGAAAGAAATATTTTAGAATTCCACATGTGTGCGCTCCTAATGGATAATGAATACAGGGGTACGTGGGGAAGGCGCTTGCCCCAAATTTGCAGAAGAACTTGTCAGGATACGATGGAAGAGAGCCCTGAAATCCATAAAAAGAACACAAAGGGGCGTCTTTATGAGTTTTTTATATATATTGACATAGCAACTATCTATTTTTTAAGTTTTATTGATAATAGTATTTATTAATAACGTTAACTTGTATGTATCAATTTAATGGTGTCGGTATGTTCAGAATGTACGTTTCCATTTTACGTCAGGGGCTAATTATTGGCGTTGTCATGGTGATGCTCGGTACGTTTGCATTTGCTGATGATACGTTGTCCCCGTCGCCTCCGTCCCAGTTGACACCACCTACAGTGCAGACTTTGGGTACATTGCAGCGTAGCGAGTTAGCGGCCTCTACCACATCAACTGACACATCAATGGCTGTTGCACTTGGCGCTGTGCAGCCAAAGCAGGAGGGTAACATAAGTTATATAACGGGTGGAGTAGGTGATGAAGAACGCGCCAGCCTAGAGTCCTCCAAAGGACAATATAACCTGTGGGTCATGAGCGCCTCCAAATCAGGCGAATTTATCGGTGAAACTCAGCTCAATCTTTTGGATAATAAAGGCCAAAGCTTGCTGAGTGTGACCGCTGGTCCATTATTTTACGCCAAATTACCGCCAGGGCGTTATACCATTCAAGCTTCCGCTCATGGGCTAGCCAAGACCCAAAAGATTGCAGTCGATCGCAATAAACCTTCATCAATTCATCTGAGTTGGTGATCTCGAAATAGACCTTGATAGGATGTAGCCATGCACGAAAAGAAAAACACAATTCTCATCGTAGATGATGAAGCTCAAATTAGAAAAATGCTCAATATTTTTCTAGATGTGTCTGATTTTAAAATAGAAGAAAGCGACTCAGGTAAACAGGCCATTCGCATGAGTGGATCCATTAAACCGGATCTGATTTTACTCGATCTTGGATTGCCGGACATGGACGGCAAAGAAGTTATTAGTCAAATTCGGCAATGGTCTCAGGTGCCAATAATTGTGCTTTCGGTCCGGATGATGGACGAAGAAGTGGTTGCTGCTCTTAATGCTGGCGCTGATGATTATGTCATTAAACCATTTAATGCCGAGGTTCTCATTGCGCGCATTTGGGCTAATTTGCGTAAAGCCAAAGTGAAAGAAGCAGGTGAACCAGAGCTTGTTAATGGTAAAATCAAAATGGATCTGATAAGACACGAGGTTTATCTTAATGGCGATAAAACTCTTCTAACTCCTAAAGAATATGAGTTGCTGCGCTTCTTTATGCTTAATCGCGGTCGAATGTTAACGCATAGGCAAATCTTGGCGGAAGTCTGGGGAACGGCTCATAGCCATGACACTCAGTATTTACGTGTTTATGTTGGCCAGATCCGAGAAAAATTGGAAGGCGATCCTTCTAACCCAAAACTTATCGTTACTGAGCCTGGCGTTGGGTATCGCATGGAAGCCTCTGAAGCTGCCGCTGCGGCTGTCGCTGCATCAGCCTCTGCCTAGCTTGGCGATAAGCGCTGTCGTAAAAAAAGAATCCCATTTCTAGCTCATGCGTTACCTCGCTTATGTAGAAATAAGACTGAGGATTAATGGCATTGCCCCAACAGATACGTGATTGATAGGAATTGCCCAAGACTATCGGGATGAGATTTCATTAGTTTAATGTGATTTTCCGGATTTTTTATTGCTGAGCAAGCGAATACCGCCGAGATTTTATATAGCATTCTCTATTTATATAACTGCACGTCCCATTCAGCCATCCTTTACAGGAAGAAAAATGTGAAATCCCTATCTTCTATTTGTATTATCTCCGCTTTTCTAACGCTTTCTGCCTGTGGCACAGACCCCGGTGAGCGCGCACTAACAGGTGCTGGCATTGGTGCTGGCGCAGGTGCTGTAGGTGGAGCCCTCGTAGGGGCGCCTCTTGCAGGGGCGGTTATCGGTGGTGCTGCTGGCGCCGTGACCGGTGCTGCGACAAGTCCTAATCAGATTGATTTAGATAGGAGATAAAATGAAGTAGGGGACCTCTATGTGTTTAAAGCAGCCCGCAGCGATTTATCTTCAAGATAAGATGTCAAAGAAGTACGAACAAGATCAGGATTATTTCGAATACCAGAGCAAGACATCAAAGAACTCAAGAAAGCCTATGAAGGCAGTTTATTCTACCAATACCGAGCACATGCAACAGGAGATTAAAATGCTAAATTGGATCATAACATTTTTTCTGATGGCAGTTGTAGCTGCCATACTCGGTTTTGGTGGTCTAGCAGGTACATTTGCTGAAATAGCAAAATTCCTGGCTGTCATGTTTGTAATACTGTTTGTAGCTTCTCTAATTTACAGCTTGATAACAGGGCGTCGCCCCGCACCGCCCGTCCTCTGAAGTTATCTGTTATTTCTCATTGTAGGGCAAAGTGTAATGTAAATATCGCGCCGCCCTGTTGATGATTTTTTACACTTATATCGCCGCCAAGAAGACGCGTGATCTCCTTACCAATCGTAAGCCCTAGGCCCATGCCGGCATTTTGTTGATCCTCTTTGACCAAACGAGTGTATTTGGAAAAAATTGTCTGAGCTTGTTCGGTAGGTATCCCGGCGCCATTATCGCGTATATCGATGAAACCTGTGTATTCATCTTCCCTGCCAAAACTGATCTGGATGACTGAAGGTACTCCGCCAAATTTCACAGCATTATCTAATATAAGGCAAATGGCACGGCTCAAAAGAACGGGATCGGTTATGGCTTCGATTGGGCGATTTTTATCTGAAAATGTCACCACACTGTTCTTTAGTCGGTTATTAAGACGCAGAAGGCAATGATGCAATATAGTGCCAATCTCTGTTGTCTCCCGTTTTACCCTAACTTTACCGCTTTCCAGTTTTGCGACGTCGAGAATATTAGTTACAAAGTTATCCAGACGATAAGCTTCTTGTAGGGCCAGCTGGATAAGAGCGAGCTGCTTCTCTTGCGTTAATTTGTCCTTCATATGCGTGAAAACTTCAAGAGACCCTATGATAGATGCAAGAGGCGTTTTTAGGTCATGCGAAACAGAAGATAGCATCTGTCTATGCATCCGTTCACGTTCTTGGTCGAAGCGGTTCGGGTTTTCAATCGTCGCAGTCTCTTCAAATGGCGTTAAAGTCTTGGGGATGCTGTTCATAGCGGCTCGATTCCACTTCTTGCGCCTGCGAGAAATCCAGCCAAATGCTGGATGGCAAATTTACCATATTTAATCATGAAACAGAAACCTAAAAAACCTTAAGTTATCAAAACAATATAACCCATAAATAGTTTATTCGTAAACTTAGTACAAAAAAACAACCCATCTGCCGGGTCCATAACCGGATAATCAGGCGTTATATTATATAAATCTTTCGCGGCCAAAACTAGAAGAAATTTGCGTACAACAAAGCTAACGCAACGATAAACGAAAACCCTAATAGGTTTTTTGTTATCGGTTTAGAAAACACATCATTGTATTCGCTTTTGTCTACAGCCACTGAAGAACGTTGAACAATCAGATCGTCCATTTCGGGAGCAATTCGGCTAAACTGGCGTGTTGCGCGAATAGTTTGGTCGATCTGCGCTTGCTGATATCTAGTAGCCGAGGGGCCTCCCTCGTCTTCGAACCTAAGAAGTTCATCGGTGGCCAGTTTAGTGCGTTCGCACAAGTCTGATATCCAGGCATTGCTGTTTTTGGATATTTTATCAGCAGCTGCAAGGCCGTTACGATAGCAGTCCGTCCAATATTGTAGGGTCTCAACTTGATTACGCATACCCTCGCTAACAAGAATAGGCTCATAACTGACAAGCAGCAAATTCAACTCATCCGTAAGCCGCTCTATCTCACGCATTAACTGTATTCGTGGTGTAGGTTTATCGTGATAGTCCATGCTATACTCATCAAGAAATGCTCCGAAATTGGTCCCGGTATAGGACTCTGATTGGCTTTGCATAGAAGATCCTCCCAAGGTGAAGGAGAAATTACTTGATCAGTAATTATCTCCGATGAATTTATAATTATTATTGCTCAAACTTCTACTGTTCGCTTAAACTTCTACTGCTCAGTTGTATAGGTGTGCGTCACAGTAGTTGATTGAGTTGTATTGCTGCCCGGGTTACCCGTTGCAGGAGCCATCGATCCTCCCATATAAGGCGTCGGAGCATTGATAGACGGCGCCTGGTATGTCGTTTGTGTAATCGTTTTTTCGGTTGTTACAGTACCGTCATCTGCCTGAGGAATCGCAGCAGGGACTAAACTGACGGTTTGGAACTGAGCGAGCTCCTGTGGTGACGTTATAACGCCATTGATCCGATAGATGATACTGCCACCGACCTCGGCTTTGCTGAGTACATCCTGCCCATCAACAGTATATTTTCCGACGAACGGCTCCTCAATACGTAGACGGTTCATACCAACACTCTTGATGCCGTTTCCATATGTGGCGAGATCAGCCAAATCATGACGACCAACGATGATGTGGTTAAGCAGTAAAGCCGCAATCTGTTGTCGACACTGCGCAGCATAAAAGCAGGGGTATGTTTGTGGACGAATCTCAGCAAAAGCAGCATTGGTTGGTGCAAAGATTGTGTAGGCTGTGCCTTCACTCAAATTGTTGATCACGCCCGTCGTAACTAGTGCCTGATAAAACATTGAGGTATCACCATAGCCTTGTAGGGTAACCTCAACACCACTATTACCAGCCACCGCATAGGGTGATGTGGTAATGAGAAATCCCAATATGCCGAGTGTTATAAAAAGCTTTCGCATGGTGTCCTCCTGCAAGGCACCACTTCATAGAAAATTGCATTAGAAGACGATATAAAGTTGTAATTTTGCTGTAAGTAAATCATAAAAAATAGATCCAAAATAAAAAAAAGATTACCAAAAGATTACTATTTGACTTCACATATGCGGATATGCGTATTTTTTGGAATATTATGAGTGAATTTCAGCAACTGGTGAGTCGTTATTATGATGAGAAAATACTCTTGCATTCAGCTGCTACGTTATTACTGCTCCTGTGAATTAAAGCCTTCGTGATCCATAGCGGTTAGAACCTTGTTCGCATAATTCTTTCCAGGTCTACGTGCTGCCGAGTGATAGTAAGCGATGCCGTTGTAAAGTGTTCCGGCCTCCGCAATTTTTTGTTTTAAAATCCAGGCCCCGACATAAATATTTTCGCAGCCATTGTCGCGTAGCCAATTATGAGCTGTACGATTATCGACATGCCAAAGTTGGGCAAGTTTTGGGACCCAAAGACTATTGACTTGCATAGGCCCAAGATCATATGTGCCGTTGAGATTAGGGCCAGCTTCCTGACCCACATGTCCACCTTCAACATACATAATACCAATGACAACTTCGGTAGGTACTTGGTAGGTATTCGAAGCCATAAAAATACATCTGGTTAGAACTTCTGTGGCTTTAGCTGGGGCTTGTTCTATCGGTTTTGTTTGGGAGGCAGGTGGTAGTGCATTGGGTTCTGGATTAGTTTGTTCAGGTGTAGAAATTTTTGGAGATATCATTGTTTGGTCGTAGGTCAACGGCTGTACTCTTGGCTGTGCGGCATGGGAAAAGAATGCGTAAGCCAGCACGGCGAAAAAAAATATAAGCAACATTCCAGAGATTTTATCCATTTGCATTTCATCCACGATGTAATCGACATTTTTTCGCGCCACCTCGGTGCTGTAGAACGCGGCCTAAGCTTATTATTAAAATTACTTCTGTATAAATTAGGGATGTATTTTTGTTCTAAAATTTTGACCACTTTTTGTACAACAACTCTCTCAGTCGTCACATTTATGGCATAATTCATAATCGACTAAATTCGATATTGAAGCGTAGAATATAAAAATTGAGTTCTTGAAGTGAGCTCGCAATAAGTGTTGATAACTGTCGCCCGAACCTACACACGCCCAACAAAACAGTCTTTTGTATAGCGTAATAAAAGGCCAAACATAGCGTTTACTTCCTCAGGTAGCCCAGCAGACGCTTTGGAACTCTCAATCCTCGACAAAATGCTTATTAAGTGGTTTCTGGACTTAATAATTAGTGATGGCATACTGCATCAGCATTTATTCTAGCCCCCTAAAAATCAGCACTGAAATGGAGAGTAAAATGGAATCGTTGTACTGGTGCATATTCGCAATTTTGGCTTTCTTCGTACTCTCTATGTTCTTCGGATGTTTTTTTACAGTCAATACTGCCCAAGTCGCTGTTATTACCAGGTTTGGTAAATTTCTGAGCGTTGCAGATCCTGGGCTGAATTGGAAATGGCCCTTCATAGATGCGGTGGCCGGCAGAGTTAGCCTGCGAGTAAATCAAATAACTTTAACGATGGAGACAAAGACCAAAGACAATGTTTTCGTTACCATTCCAATCTCGGTCCAGAATCGTGTCCGCCCCGAAAAGGTTTATGATGCTTACTACAAGTTGTCTAATCCTGCCGAGCAGATCCAATCCTATGTTGAGCAGGTTATTTTGGGTCATGTTCCTGGCATGACGCTTGATGAAGTATTTGCAAGCCAATCCGGTATCGCCGCTGCCGTCAAGCAGGAGCTTGATGCTGATATGGCGGGCTTTGGTTATGAAATCGTCAATGTGCTGGTCACGGATATAGTTCCCGATGCTAAAGTTAAGTCGGCCATGAACGATATCAATGCGGCACAGCGCGAACAGGTGGCTGCTAACGCCCGAGGCGAGGCCGAAAAAATTTTAGTGGTAAAGAAGGCTGAAGCGGAAGCTGAGAGCAAGGCTCTGCAAGGACAGGGCATCGCTAACCAAAGGAAAGCAATTATTGAAGGTCTGCAGCAATCGATTGAGCAATTTCAAAAAGTAGTCGGCGATGCTACGACATCGGATGTCATGCAGCTTGTGCTGGTTACGCAATATTTTGATACATTGAAGTCGATCGGCGAGACCGACAAGACCAACACACTGTTTCTTTCTCATTCGCCGGGATCTGTCAAAGAAATATCAGATCAAATATTGGACTCGATGTTGATTGCGAATAGAGCGAAGGCTTAAATACTTTTTATGACCGTGTTAATTCGGTCATCTCGATCAAAAGGAGAAAATTCAAATGCATGTACTGGGTTTGGGTATCGGAATGCTCCTTGTTCTGATCATTGTCATTCATATTATTTTTAGAGTTATAAAATTTACTATCAGTGTATTCTTTTTGGGCATAGTGCTGATTTTGGTGGTTTATGGTTTTCAACAGTATCTGGGCATTGATCTCTTGGCAGGCATAAACAGATATATATGAAAGACCGGAGTCTCTATAGCGGTGGTTTGCATCTTTTGTGACGCCCACGCGTGACACGCATTTATACTTGTGGATATGATCGAGTGCCCATATCAGAATTTTTATTGAAATGTGTGTGCTAAGGAATTTATCAAATTTTTATAAGAAAAATATTTCTGATTAGCTTTCAAGAAAATTGCACCAAGATGTCCCACTTTTGTCATATTCGATTGTAACTCTGGCGCCTCCTGAAAAACTCGATTAACCCAAGCCAATGGAGTCGGTCATGATAAATACAACAGCCACTTCAGTATCTCTTACAGCCCTTGCGTTAGTTCTGCTTGCCCCTGATCTAGCAGACGCCAAACAAATTGCGGCCCATACTCGTGGTACCCATCCCCTCGTTTCTTCTGTCAGCCATTTGGCTCCTGCACCAATAAATCAAACCACGAAGGGCACAATTGACACGGCTGCGAACGGTGATGGAACTTATACTAAGACTGTAATGGGCACCGCTAATGATAAGGTGGTCACGACGACAGACACCTTTGCAGACGGCGTGACGGTTACATCTAAATCCACTGATCTAACGATTAAAAATTCAAATGGTAGCACCTCATATGATGATACATCGACATCAAACGGTAAAGTCACAACGAGCGACGAAACCTATACCGCAACTGGCGTCAAGGGTGACTATACTGTTACAGGTGTAGTCGTTCAGGCCAATGGTCAAGTTGATAATGTATCGGGGACGAGTGATAAAACATCCTACGGTACGGACAACAATTTTACTCTGACCAATAGTTCTGACAAGACGGAAACACTCAATACCGAAACTCTTGTCGATGGCAATGTTGTCGCTAACGTTCAGACAGGTACAGGATTTAATGGGAAGGCTATTGATAACGTGTCACTGTACACATCGGGTCCAATGCCGACAACACCTTCCGTCGATACAACACCTAATGGTCTGGGTTCTTATGCGACGGGATCCAATATCGTTAATGGCGTGAAAACGGTGTACAGCGATAGGATGTTTCCTAATGGTGCAGCTAGTGCCAGCAGTGACGTCATTACGAGTAATGCAAATGGTAGTACCACCTACGCTCAATCGACCAATGCTATCGCCTCAAATGGCGCTATTAGCTCGTCCGGAAGCAACGAGACCTATACCCCAAATGCCAGTGGCGGTGATAGCATCTCCGGCACTTTCACCCAAAGCAATGGATATAACGGAACAGTGACGGGAAGCGAAGTTAAGACAGGTTACGGAAATGATATAAGCCTTACTTATAAAGATCAGAGTAACGTAACCAGAGTTGCTGACACCCAGCAACTCGTTGACGGAAACATAACGTTAAATGTGAACACAGGCACCACTTTTACTGGGCAGGCTAGCGATAGTGTTGGTTTGATCGTATCGCCTTGATCCGGTCATAAAATTCTAAACCTATCTGTTTTGATCCTGATCGTCGCTTACAGCGACGACCAGGTTCTATTTTGTAAAAGTCATGGGATGTAGACATTCAATGAAATCATGTTCTCATCAGAGATTTTGGTTGGTTATGGGGGTGAGCTTATTGGTCTCAAATAACTTGGCCTTTGCATCCGATGGCAATACAACAGATTTGTATCCAGTGAACTTTGTAGCATCACCCTCACAAACAACCGCGATAAGCGGAACGCAGGGTCAAACAAAGGATAATCAAAACACTCAGAACGACTCACAAGCGACACAGAACCAAGACCTGGCAGAATTACAGATTACCGCCGGTTATGACCTTTCGCCTTCGTCAAGCGTTAATGGAGGTCCTGGATATAGTATTGGATCGACACTTTACTCGTCGCGCATTCAGCAAAATTGGCGACTTTTTGCAGGTGAAAACTTCTCTTATGAGAGTGAACCCAATAATGAAGCTAACGTAAATCTGTCGCGCACTATGGCCGGCGTTGAGTATCAAAATGCGTCAATTCTGGCTAGTGCTGCGCCTACCTATAACAACTATAATGGCAATCAACGCGTTGGTGCCATGGGCAGCCTTACGTGGACAATCGATGATCAATGGAGTTTGGGCGGTAGTAGCCAGCTCTTCTCGAGCGACATACCCTTACGTGCCCTCGATTTTGGCATAACGGCTAATTCCTACGAGGCTAATGCTACCTGGCACCAGGGCGAGCAGCGAAGTCTGCGTGTTGACAGTGAAGTTATGACATTTTCGGACGATAATATACGTACAAGCTTAACCGGTGATTATACGGAACGTCTTTATGCGGTAGATAGTTTTACTATTGATGGTCTTATCAAGACAGCCGCATCGCAAAACACCAAAAATGATAATAACTTCTATTACGATCCAAGTGTTGATTTTTTTGGCCTTGTTGGGGCACGAATAACGCAACCACTTTATCAACAAAGTAACATCAATTACGAGCATAGCTTAGAAATTACGCCCGGTGGTTATTGGCAAAAGGATTATGGCGGAAGCCCAGCCGTCAACGTTCGGTATGAGCAGCGTGTAACGTATAACAAAACATTTGAGGCGGGTTTGGGTATCGATTTGTCTCGCCAGTCATACGATGGATCACCCGAGAATGATGTTGCATTTCTCTTTGATTTGACAGAGCGGTTCTAATGATCCTCATCATCAATTTAATGCGATATAAGCCCTCTCGCTCATTATCCGTGACAATCCCACAAGATAGTCAAGTATTTGTCGTCAATGCTTATTAAGGCGTTACCATAAATCCTGTTGGGCTTGGCGTAATAAAAAATTCATAGATCGTACGTGGAATATTTGGTTGGCCGCCGGGAAAGTAGAAGGTTTGTGAGACAAGGTTGTTGGCTCTGACGCGAAGATTAACGGGTCGGGAGAGTAAAGCCATGTTAGGCTCAGGATTACCGTAACGGAAAGTTGCTGGTACCACACAATGTGTTACGGCAACAGCGCTACCATTCGCAGCCCCTCGCACGGAACAATGCATCAAAATTGTATTGAAAACAGAACTACACATTGGATTGGCACAAACATCGAGATATAAATTTGGAGCAAGAGGTGTGCCTGTTCCAAAGGCCGGTTTGAAGTCAAAGGCTAGATCAAAACCTGGATTAGCGGCCGAGGATTGGGCAGAAACAATGAGTATAAAGGCGCTAACAACGATTGTTATGACAATACGAAATCGCATGTGGTCCTCATAACGTTATCGTTGTTTATTCTGTGATGATAACTTACACGCACTAATTTTTTCTCAGTGTGTCGATGCTATAGAAGCAAGCACGCTCGTGCATTTACTATGTAAAAACGTCTTTTTACCTGTCAAGGACAATGTTGGCGTGAGCCATGTTCGTGTTGTAGAGATATTTTGGTTGAGCCCCTTCAAGCACCTTTGAATTACTATGTTCTATTAGTCTGGGTGGAGCAGCGTTAATGAATTTGGGGCCTTGAATTTCCACAGTATTTTGTTGTTAAACATCTGCCCGCCTCGCCTTAAATTAGGCCAATTGATCACTATATTACACCCTCTGCCCTTCATTTCTCTGTGAAAAAAACATGAGTTTACGATTTCTTTCTGTTCTTAGCTTTTCATTCGCCCTGCTGGCAATTGCCTATGGCACTAGCCTACATCAAGCTTATGCGCAGTCGGGTCCAACAACTTCATCTGTTGAAACTTCAGTAGAGAGCGAACAGTCAAACGCTCCAACGAATATCCAGTGGATTAATAAACTCGTACGACATATCAATAATTTGATGAAAAAACCTGCTACAGAGCAGGAGAAGGCGATGGAATTTGCACGTCAAGGACATTATGACGAAGCTTTAAGTATACTCGCGCCTCTTTATCAAAAAGATAAAAACAACCAAAGTGTGATGCGTGACTACACGGCCGTATTAAGCTGGTCAGGGCAGGATCAGAAAGCGATTGATGTTTATCAAAAACTTTTGCCCTCACAACAAAGTGATTATGTTCTTGCTGCGATCGGGCATTCCTATAGAGAATTAAATCAGCCCGACAGTGCGCTTGCAACTTATCAGACCGGCTTAAAGTTATATCCTAATAATGTGATATTTTCTGAAGGCATTGTTCGTTGCCTAATTGATAAAGGCGAAATCGATAAAGCTCTTTCAGAAGTCAATGATGCTTTGGGAAAACAAGGTGAGCGGCCAGAACTCTTGGCCGTCAAAAAAGAAATAACTGACGCTATTGCTAAAAGAGACGATCAGATTGCTGTACAACTTGGTCGCGAGAAGCATTATGTAGAAGCTCTTTCCATTCTTAGTAACCTTTATGCGCAGCATGGTGATGATGTAGACATTACGCGCGATTATCTCGCCATTCTCGGATGGGCTGGCACAAATGACGATGAAGTGATCGCTCTATACAAAACATTGCCCTCAGGCGATCAACCCGATTATGTTTTGGAGGCGGTCGGGCATTCATATCGCAAACTGCATCAACCTAACGAAGCCTTTCAGGTGTATCAAATTGGCGTAGAGAAATATCCTGACAATGTCGCCTTTGCCGAAGGCCGTATTCGCTGCTTGGCAGATCAAGGAAAATTTACCGAAGCGCTAGCCATGGCTAATGAAGATATAGACAAACACGGCGAGCGTTTTGAAATCACGGATATACGTAAAAATATTCTACGTATTAAAGCGAGCGCTACCCATCATAAGAGCAAGTCATCGTCTCAAAATTTGTAGTTTTTAAATCCTGGTTGCGGGGGGTAGGATTTGAACCTGCGGCCTTCAGGTTATGAGCCTGACGAGCGATCTCAATAGAATCTCGCATCTATCTGATACTAGTGCATTATTCGTAATATAAAAATCTGCCATCGAAAAGCGCCCTAAATAATGCCCTAGAATTTTGCCTCAAACACAGAAAAACCACCAAAAGTGCCCTAACGGCGGCGCACAGGAATATCCCTTCGTCGCGCTTATTCCCCACCCTATTTCGTCTCAATGATCTGGCCCTGCTCGTCGATAGCCACCGGAGCGACCGGCCTGAGCGAAACATTAGCATGATAGCGCGCGTACCGCCGCTCGCCGACCCGAACCAGGGCGCCCTTGGCAACCATGTCCGCGAGATCGCGGGTTGCTGTCGCTGTCGAAGCACCTGTGATGGCGCCATAGTTGGCCGCGCTCAATTCCCCCTCGAAGCCCTCGGGTCCCTCGCGCAACACTCGAAGCAACGCCTTCTGTTGTCGCTCGTTCAACTGGCCGTGCAGCCCATCAAGCAGGCGGGTCTTGTCGATCAGGAATTCAACCAACCCTAGCGCACGCCGCTGCGCTTCGATCGCGACCGAGGCAAACCAAGCGAGCCAATCTGTCAGTTCGTTCGCGGTGTTGCTGTGCTCAAGCGCGTCATAGTAGGCTTTTCGTTTGGCAAGAATGGTTGCCGCCAAAGCCGTGAGCGTCGGGCGGCCAAGGCCCTGAGCCAACGCCTTCTCCGCGATGGCTCGCCCGATGCGTCCGTTACCGTCCTCGAAAGGATGGATGCACACGAAATAGAAATGAGCGATGCCCGCGCGAGTCAACGTCGGCAGAGGTTCGGGTCCCTCAGGCGCTGTCCGGTTGAACCAATTGATGAAGCGCGACATTTCGCGTGGCATCTTGGCTGAGGGCGGTGCCTCGAAATGTACTTTCGGTGCATGGATTGGACCAGAGACAACCTGCATCGGTTCTCCGTGGCGGCGGTAGCGGCCAATGTCCTTGAGATCGCGCCGGCCGCCCGTCAGCATCCGGTGCCAGGCAAACAGCATCTCGTCCGAAAGCGGTGCGGCGAAAGACCGATGGAGATCGACCATCATTTCGGCGATCCCTTGTTCCGCGGCTTTGACACGTCGATGATCGGTGCCGAGGCCAAGTTGTTGGCGGATCGAAGATTGCACGCTGGCCCGGTCGAGGATCTCGCCTTCGATCTCTGAGGTTGTCACCGCTTCGACGCTCAACGCCTCGACAGTTAGCCGCTCTTTATCATCAGCGCCGAGATGGCTGATCGTGCCGACAAAGACCCCGCCACCGACAAGGAACAGCCCCTCCGCTCTCGTGAGGCGACCTCGCTCCCACGAAAACTTAGGCCAATCCTGTTGTTGCCAATTCCATTTCATGATCGATAGACAGCCTTTCTATCGATCAATATATCAGATAATATGATCGATAGCAATTGTTCCATCGATCAGTTGGCCAGCGGCCCCCCATATACGTCAGGACGTTAACGTCCTTGCTGTTTCACTTGACGGTGTGATCGCCAAGCATTTGCAGTTCGGCTTCTCGATCATCGTTCGGGACGACGACTATCACAATATCTACGGTACCACCCCTCATCCAAGGCGGTTGCCGAAAGATACAAAACCATATTACAGGCATGAAAAATCGGAGATCAAAAAAAGCCCTAATTTATGCCCTAGATTTTGGCTTCAAACACGCAAAAATTGCCCAAAGTGCCCTAACGCCCTTCCAAGCGGCTGTCTCTGGTATCAGGCGGTCTTCTCGAGCATGTTTTGGCTTTCGGTGCCGAGGCTGTGTCTACCATGCGGTAGCGAGTTGGGTTTCTGAAATATCGCGAAAGCCAATATCAAGGTGAAGTTGTGAACAAATTCAGCCGTGATCTGCAACGAGGGATGAAAGAGGCGGCGCGTTCACCGAAGGTGAGCGGACAATCAGCGTACCGCCGACGCCATTGACACCCAATTTCCACGGGCTGGTGCAGAGGCGCGTTGCGCGTGACCCCGATTTCGCGGTCGCCCTTCTGCGCGAAGGGATCGACACAATACTGGCTGGCGATCTGGAAACCGGCAACGCGAGAGGAAAGCTCATGAGCGGGATGACAAGCACCGATATTGAAAAGGTCAGGATCACTGTTTCCGCTGCTGCACTCGATCCGAAGCTTGTGGCAATACGCAAAGATCTGGCTTCGCATGCGTCGCGTGTCTTCTCAGATGTGGGAACACAATTGCATGGCGCAGGCTGGCGCTGGATTGAGCCGGACCTTGGGTCCGGCTCACCGGTGGTGATGCAGCAGAGCCCCCAGACGAACCGTTTAGCGGTTCGTCTGGTGAAAAGCGCCGCTTGGCGGCGCCTTTTTCGCTGGACCACGCCATTTGTCTCAGGTGTTGGTCTGTCTGACGCGCGCTCAAACGGAGCGAAGAGTCACAACGGTAAATCTGAGATGGCAGAACTCAGCAACGTGTAGTACCGCACGTATTTAAGTGCAGCCGCATTATCGGCACGACGATCGGCAAGTCGCACTGACCGGAGGCCGGCGTCATATCTAGAGCGGAAGTGCGGTCCGATATACGCCAATTCTCGGTTCTCTGAATGTCTGAAAATAAAGTTCTGAAACTTAATATCTATTTTACGATAATGCGGTTCGGTTGATAAGAATATGTGGAGAAGAATTTAATTCTCTACCGATGTTCGACGTCTTGAAAGATCGGTGTGTTTGATATATTGTAGTGTCTATCAACATATTTTCCTGGTTGCGGGGGCAGGATTTGAACCTGCGGCCTTCAGGTTATGAGCCTGACGAGCTACCGGGCTGCTCCACCCCGCGATAATACCTAGGATATTCCACCTGTTTATCGCAGTCGCATCGGATTCTTACAAGGAATGCTTTGCTTTGGCGAAAATCAGATGACCCACAAAATGGGAGAAAGGCTTCTCGGTCTATTGCCTTGAATTGTCAAGAAAAACGTCAAATCGTCGACTATAATCCCGCTAACTTGGACGCTTAGGCGGTCGAATCTACTCAAAGCAAGATTCGTGCGTATAGATGGGCTTGGTTATGATAAAGGGTAGCTGCCATCATCAAATTCTTAATTTTCGTGCAAAAACAGTGAGATATAGGCATATCAACGGCTTAAGTTTGCATTAACTGACTAGAAGTATTATAAATAGGTACTATTTTATTAAAAATGGATAAGAGGCGTATCGATGTCGCTTCCTAGAAATCCAAGAGAACTCGAGTTACTGAGGGCACAATCCCGAGGCCTTCCGGATGACGTCGCCTTGTTACTCGCCTCGGAAGACACAGGTGACGGTCGTAGTGACCAGGCTACCAACTCAGATAAATCAAAACCAAATTCTAGTGATACGGCAGACAATAACGGCATCAATCCACTGCTGTTAGCCGAACTTTTTGGTAGCAACCAAGTTGGCCCCATGGAATCGGCCCAACATGTTTGGCAGAGACTTGGTCGTGCGATATTTCCGAGCAGCCAAAGTGAGGGAGGCGAAAGAGGTGCGAGGGGTGGGCGAGATGACACTTCTACTTTTGCTCCCCAACATTTGGGTCTTCCACGACAAGAAGTCTTGGGGGCGGTTGCCTATGCTTGTGACAAGCTTGGGGTACCACTTGATACGGCGCTTCGAATTTCTTGGATCGAGTCCAGATGGGTTGCGGATGCCAAAAATAAATATAGCTCGGCAGCAGGATTATTTCAGGCCATAGACAGCACTGCCGCATCTTTATGGGCAAAGTTGCGGGAAAAATATGGCAGCACAATACCGGAATTAAACCAACCCTATAATCCCTATAGTGCGGTTGATAGTGCGCTTGTTGGCGTTGAATACGCTGCAGAGAATTCACATAAGTTAGCGCCGTATAGCGGCAAACTTGAGGCCTTTTTAGGCCATGATCCTCAAAATGCTTCTGTCTATCTCAGCCATTTTCTTGGGCCAGGTGCGGCTTATTCGATTGCCGGTGAAGACCTCAATATGCCGATCGAGACGGCGCTTGAGCGTGTAAAAGGTGGTGGATATGCGCAGTCCGTTATGAGCGCAAATCCAAATCTTGCTGGTTTGAGTGTTGGTGGAGTTATTCGTTGGGCAGACAAGAGTATGGGCAGGGCTGATGTGTCTGAAGCCGTGCTCGTTGCTCAGAATTCAGCCGGCAAATATGGCAATGCAACCCCGTTACCTGTGGATGCTGCTTTACAAGTGGCTCCCGCTCCCGCGCGCCCATTATTTGTTCCTCCTCCCTCTTTAGACTCAGCTAGTAGTATCCGGCCAGGAGCGGCGCCCGCCCTTACGCACGGCTGATTATAAAATAAGACAAAGTTCTAAGTGGCGTAAAAAGGTGCATGCTTAAGCTTGGTATGCCAATGATAGAGCAGATGATTTCATTGAGGTTCAGGATATATGTCCAATCCAGGTAATAGACAGGAAGATGAAGACAGCAGTGATGAAGGTGCCGCTTTTGTGCAGTTGTTTCAAGGGCAGGCGTCATCGTCCGTCACAGAAAATACCGGCGATGCCTGTGTGATAGCCGTGCCTGACAGTGCCCGCAATCCGAACCGTGTTGCTTTACAGACGGCGAGTGCCAGTTTTGTCCTTGGTCCACGAGCATCCGCCTCGGCCAATGGATTGCCTGATTTTGATAAGATGCTTGAATATCTGGAACGGTGTCCGCAGACCATGGGGCTTTGCGCTCTTCGTTTTAGGGAGGCATGGGAATATGGTGGTGGGAATTCAGCCGGCCATCCGGTTGGTGGCAGAGATTATGGTAATTTTCTGCACGCCAATAAATGCGACGTCGTCGCCACCGGCATGAACGGTATGATTTCAAGTGGCTATGTCGCAAAAAAATACGATATAGCCATCATTAAATGTCCAGGGGAGCGCGATGGGCACATTGAGATATTCGATGGAAAATATTGGCGATCCGATCATTGCCAGGATACACAAAGTGGCATTTGGGCGGGCCCTGAGTTTAAGGCGAGCGGCAGTATGATTATTTTTCGTCCACCGGAACAACAAAATAAAACCCCAGTTGTTACGGCGAGCGCAGAAACAGCGCCCACGAATGCAGCTATTTCTCCTATAAAACCTTCTAATCCTCACTCATAACGCGTGGGCTTTGAGTTTTCTCCGGTTGTTTATTCTATAGACTACTCAAGGAGCACAGCCGATTTCTCTTACCCAATTTCTCGTTGAAGCGGCAAAGAAATAACGGAGGATGATATGTTGAGGAGAGAGGGGAGACAGAAAGATGGTTTGTTTGACTTCTCAATCATCCGCCTAGAAGACCTGGCAGCGACTTACTCTCCCGGGCCTTAAGGCACAGTACCATCAGCGCTGGGGGCTTTCACGTCCGAGTTCGAGATGGGATCGGGTGCAGATCCCCCGCTATAACCACCAGGTCGTCAAGACGGATGATAAGAAGTGATGATCGATTTTCGAAATGAAATGTCAGAAGAGTAGGGAGGTTGTTGATCACAACCGCTCTGACCTCTATTAAGGATCAAGCCGATCGAACTATTAGTACTGGTAAGCTACGAGCCTTACGGCCTTTCCACATCCAGCCTATCAACGTGATGGTCTATCACGGTTCTCAGGGAGTACTAGTTTCAAGGTAAGTTTCACGCTTAGATGCTTTCAGCGTTTATCTCGTCCGCACTTAGCTACCCAGCGATGCCGCTGGCGCGACAACTGGTACACCAGAGGTGCGTCCATCCCGGTCCTCTCGTACTAGGGACAGCTCCTTTCAATACTCCTTCACCCACGGCAGATAGGGACCAAACTGTCTCACGACGTTTTGAACCCAGCTCACGTACCACTTTAATCGGCGAACAGCCGAACCCTTGGGACCTTCTCCAGCCCCAGGATGTGATGAGCCGACATCGAGGTGCCAAACGACGCCGTCGCTATGGACGCTTGGGCGTCATCAGCCTGTTATCCCTAGAGTACCTTTTATTCGTTGAGCGATGGCCCTTCCACGAAGAACCACCGGATCACTATGACCGACTTTCGTCTCTGCTTGACTTGTCAGTCTCGCAGTCAGGCTAGCTTGTGCCATTGCACTCAACAGCTGATTTCCGACCAGCTTGAGCTAACCATCGCGCGCCTCCGTTACACTTTGGGAGGCGACCGCCCCAGTCAAACTACCCGCCATACAGGGTCCTTGTCCGTGTTTCACCAGACGAAGTTAGATATCAAGGAACACAAGGGTAGTATTTCACTGACCGCTCCATCCAGGCTAGCGCCCAGACTTCATCGCGTCCTACCTATTCTACACATGCGATCCCTAATACCACTGTAAAGCTGTAGTAAAGGTTCATAGGGTCTTTCCGTCTAACCGCGGGAACCCCGCATCTTCACGGGGAATTCAATTTCGCTGAGTTGGTGTTGGAGACAGTGGGGAAGTCGTTACGCCATTCGTGCAGGTCGGAACTTACCCGACAAGGAATTTCGCTCGTTTCATCTCTTACGTTTCCGCAAAAGCCGGACTTTATCTTAAAACCCCTATTCTGAAATTACTTGATAAACACCAGCATCCTCACCTGAGTCGTCCTCAGTAAGAGTTAGGCTTTCAACTTTCATTGCTTTGACATTCATCTGATCGGCGATAGTTCGAATTTCTTCGATGCCCACAACTGTCAAGTGATGCCCCTTTTCCATCAACTGTAATACGCGGCAAAACTTTTTAAAGTCAGTATTTTTCTTAGTTTTGAGCGCATGTTTTACGAAAAAGGGAACAATGATTGTCTTAAGATGTTCAAATTTGCGTACTCTGAAAGCCAATCGATCACCGTGGTTGTTTCGCACAACCCCGCAACCAAAAAAATCTTTTAGAGCATACAGAACTTGCTCATCGCGTTTATGCTGAACCACCGTGAATTCAAGCAGAATTTGAAAACCGCGCGTCATTTCCCGGTGAGCAGCAATGCCCACATGAAAACAACCTTCACCATCTACAAATCCAACCACCCATTGTGGTTCTAACTTCATTAGGTAGCTTTCTGAACGTAAAGTCTCTGAGGATTCCCAAACTCGTTACCGAGTAAGGGCCTTTCCTGCGGATTGTCCCCGTGTCCCTCATGATTATGACTGCGGACTATAAATAAATCCACGAGTACATGAAGGTTTTTGAGGAGTTTCCCGCATATGGTTCAGTTTTACTAAGGCTGCGTTACTTACCTTAGGACCGTTATAGTTACGGCCGCCGTTTACTGGGGCTTCGGTTCAAAGCTTGCACCTCTCTCCTTAACCTTCCAGCACCGGGCAGGCGTCAGACCCTATACGTCGTCATGTGAGACTTCGCAGAGCCCTGTGTTTTTGTTAAACAGTCGCCACCCCCATTTCTGTGCCCCCCATCCGTACTTGCGTACGAGTGGGGCCCTCTTCTCCCGAAGTTACGAGGGTAATTTGCCGAGTTCCTTCAACACCATTCTCTCAAGCGCCTGAGTATACTCAACTCGTCCACCTGTGTCGGTTTAGGGTACGGCCTATAACGTTGGGGCTATTTCCTGGAAGCACATTGGACGCCATCGGAATCCGATAACTTCAAACATCCTTTGCACTTCGTCACCACCAACAGGCTGCGGAATATTAACCGCATTTCCATCGACTACGCCTTTCGGCCTCGCCTTAGGAGCCGGCTCACCCTGCGCGGATTAACCTTGCGCAGGAACCCTTGGACTTACGGCGAAAGTGTTTCTCACACTTTTTATCGCTACTCATGTCAGCATTCTCACTTCCGATACCTCCAACCGTCCTTCCGGATCGATCTTCGCAGGCTTACGGAACGCTCCGCTACCACGCACATTGCTGTGCATCCGCATCTTCGGTACGTGACTTAATCCCCGTTACATTTTCGGCGCGGACCGGCTTGTCTAGACCAGTGAGCTATTACGCTTTCTTTAAAGGATGGCTGCTTCTAAGCCAACCTCCTGGCTGTCTTGGCCTTTCCACATCCTTTCCAACTTAGTCACGATTTGGGGACCTTAGATGGCGGTCTGGGCTCTTTCCCTCTCGTCCACGGACCTTAGCACCCATGGACTGCCTCCCGGATTATACTCTTGGGTATTCGGAGTTTGGTTGGGGTTGGTAAGGCTCGCGCCCCCCTAGCCCATCCAGTGCTCTACCCCCCAAGGTAATCATCCGAGGCTCTACCTAAATAGATTTCGCGGAGAACCAGCTATTTCCTGATTTGATTGGCCTTTCACCCCTAGCCACAGCTCATCCCCGTTTTTTTCAACAAACGTGGGTTCGGCCCTTCAGCAGGTGTTACCCTGCTTTCAGCCTGGCCATGGCTAGATCATCAGGTTTCGGGTCTAACCCATGCAACTTATTCGCCCTATTCAGACTCGCTTTCGCTTCGCCTACGCCTAACGGCTTAAGCTTGCTGCATAAGTTAACTCGCTGACCCATTATACAAAAGGTACGCTCTCAGCCTTGCGGCCTTGAACTGCTTGTAAGCATTCGGTTTCAGGTACTATTTCACTCCCCTCATTGGGGTGCTTTTCACCTTTCCCTTACGGTACTTGTTCACTATCGGTCACTGAGGAGTACTTAGGCTTGGAGGGTGGGCCCCCCATGTTCAGACAGGATTACACGTGTCCCGCCTTACTCAAGAATTTATTCAACCATCTACCCGTACGGGACTATCACCCTCTGTGGTCTGACTTTCCTGACAGTTCTGGTTTGATTGAACAAATTACTGGCCTGGTCCGCGTTCGCTCGCCACTACTAGCGGAGTCTCGGTTGATTTCTTTTCCTCCGGGTACTGAGATGTTTCAATTCCCCGGGTTTGCTCTGCCGACCTATGAATTCAGTCGTCAGTACACCTTGCGGTGTGGGTTTCCCCATTCGGACATTTCCGGATCAAAGTCTACTCGCAACTCCCCGGAACTTTTCGCAGCGTGTTACGTCCTTCATCGCCTCTCAGTGCCAAGGCATCCACCAAATGCTCTTGTCATGCTTGATCCTTATCAGAAGTCAGACTTTGAGATGGTAAATCCCAAGTACCATCATCCATCTGCAGAGCAGGGGGGATGATACTTATCTGTGTCACGGCGCTGACATGCTTCTCGCTTTGCCATCTTCGGGACGGCTCAGCAATACCGTGACTTCCTTCTGACCGTCTTATTTGCGTCTAAGGTATCGTAAAGCTCAGCGGCCCCACGACACAACGCAAACAAAACATTTTCATTTCGATCAATCTTGCCGAGGTTAGAGGCAAGACTAATCGATCATCACAAACCATCTTTACAATGTCCAAGAACATCCACGATTTTCATCGTGGAATTTACTTTCCTTTTCCGAAAACCATTTTTTTAGGGCGCTTCCATACACAATCACTAAGTTTACAACCAAAAGATTGTCCTTGAGATTGGTGGAGCTGGACGGGATCGAACCGACGACCTCAAGCTTGCAAAGCTAGCGCTCTCCCAACTGAGCTACAGCCCCAGTCAGATTGGTGGGCCTGGTAAGATTTGAACTTACGACCTCACGCTTATCAAGCGCGCGCTCTAACCAACTGAGCTACAAGCCCGCTCTCAATAACGACCGCCAAAAAACAATGGCGATTGTTCTGGTTTCCGGAGAAGGGATGCGCCGACGGCGACCGAGCTGATAAAACGTAACTGATTGAACAGCTGTGTCTCATCAGCGAGACATCTATAGCTAAGTCCTGATGTGAAGCAATGAAAGCGAGCTTGCGCAAACTTTCACTGGGGTCTCCAGCATTGGGATCCTTAGAAAGGAGGTGATCCAGCCGCAGGTTCCCCTACGGCTACCTTGTTACGACTTCGCCCCAGTCATTAACCTTACCGTGGTCGGCTGCCTCCTTGCGGTTAGCTCACCGGCTTCGGGTAAAACCAACTTCCATGGCGTGACGGGCGGTGTGTACAAGGCCCGGGAACGTATTCACCGCAGCGTGCTGATCTGCGATTACTAGCGATTCCAACTTCATGCACTCGAGTTGCAGAGTACAATCTGAACTGAGATGGCTTTTGGGGATTGGCTCCGTCTTGCGACTTCGCAGCCCACTGTCACCACCATTGTAGTACGTGTGTAGCCCAGCCCGTAAGGGCCATGAGGACTTGACGTCATCCCCGCCTTCCTCCGGCTTGTCACCGGCGGTTTCTTCAGAGTGCCCGGCATAACCCGGGGGCAACTGAAGATGAGGGTTGCGCTCGTTGCGGGACTTAACCCAACATCTCACGACACGAGCTGACGACAGCCATGCAGCACCTGTGTGGAAGCCGGCCGAACCGAAGGATCTAATCTCTTAAATCCAAACTTCCCATGTCAAGAGCTGGTAAGGTTCTTCGCGTTGCGTCGAATTAAACCACATACTCCACCGCTTGTGCGGGCCCCCGTCAATTCATTTGAGTTTCAACCTTGCGGCCGTACTCCCCAGGCGGCATGCTTAGTGCGTTAGCTGCGACACAAGAAGGCTAAGCCTTCCAACGTCTAGCATGCATCGTTTACAGCGTGGACTACCAGGGTATCTAATCCTGTTTGATCCCCACGCTTTCGCGCCTCAGTGTCAATGTCGGTCCAGTGAGCCGCCTTCGCCACGGGTGTTCTTCCCAATCTCTACGAATTTCACCTCTACACTGGGAATTCCACTCACCTCTACCGAATTCAAGTAAGGCAGTCTTAAGTGCTATTCCAGGGTTGAGCCCTGGGCTTTCACACCTAACTTGCCAAACCACCTACGCGCCCTTTACGCCCAGTAACTCCGAACAACGCTAGCTCCCTTCGTATTACCGCGGCTGCTGGCACGAAGTTAGCCGGAGCTTATTCTGTGGGTACCGTCATCATCGTCCCCACCAAAAGAGCTTTACAACCCGAAGGCCTTCATCACTCACGCGGCATGGCTGGATCAGGGTTGCCCCCATTGTCCAATATTCCCCACTGCTGCCTCCCGTAGGAGTCTGGGCCGTGTCTCAGTCCCAGTGAGGCTGGTCGTCCTCTCAGACCAGCTATGGATCGTTGCCTTGGTGAGCCATTACCTCACCAACTAGCTAATCCAACGCGGGCCCATCTAATGGCAATAAATCTTTCCCCCGAAGGGCGTATCCGGTATTAGCGTCAGTTTCCCGACGTTATCCCGAACCAAAAGGTAGGTTCCCACGCGTTACTCTCCCGTGCGCCGCTCCCCTTGCGGGGCGCTCGACTTGCATGTGTTAAGCCTGCCGCCAGCGTTCGTTCTGAGCCATGATCAAACTCTCAAGTTGAATTGTGATTTTCTTGCGAAAACCATCATAGTTGTACCGTTTTTAGCGGCACACCTTAAATATCGAGGGTTCTTACATACTCAATTCCTTCCCGGCTTGCACCGAGAAGGGCGTATCGAACTTGTCGACTTAAGGATGCCAAACGGCAAAACCGAAAACCTTCTCTTAACCTTTTCAGGCTAAAAGGAGGCGTTGATATCACCGGCCAAGACACTTCTGACCTTTAAGACAAAAGCCTCCACCGCGGATCGCCGTCTGCGCATCCCTTCTCATCTAGTTTACAATGTCCAAGAACGACTTAAGTCTTATAGCTAGTTTTTTACGCTAACCACTTGTATCCAAAAGAAAAAACGGCATTAATCAGGCGGCCAAGCTTCGCGCTAGGCTAAGTCTTGGCGCCTAAAAATGACGTAGTGTCAATAAGATAGCTACCGGGGATCAGGTTTATGACCACCGATGTCGCGAATTTACAGATTCTTTAGAGGACTGTCTAGAGGAAAAAAGTCTGCTTCTGAAAAAGGTTCTTTGTTGTTTTCAAAGGCTGGTTTTTGCCTTTTTAGTTTCTTTTTGTCGCTGTAGCTTCATCGCACAAATATGAAAACAACGTTTGATATTTATAGATTTTCGAGATGAACAGCGATCATTTGGCTGGAAAAAAATTTCCTCGATTACGCGCGACCGTCATTGGGTGTGCGCTTTTGGCTGCCGCAAATTTTATTTGCTTACCTCTGCAAGCGCAACAAGCCGTGCAGCCCGACACAGAGTGGTTGCCTGCTGCACCCAAGGCAGACGCATTAAAAGACCTCGTCTTTGATGAGAGTTTGTTGGTTTTTTTTGAAACAGGTGCAAGGTTTGTTTATCGAAACGGGCCGTCGATGATCTATGAGTCCTTTCGACATTATCCCCAAGAGAATGAGAATGTTTGGCATCGCTGTAATGAAGAGGTGGTACAAAACGGATGGGTGCCATGTAGAGTGATAGCGGGAAAATCTGTGCCTGGAGGCTTTCATAGGTGCGATCTAAAATTGGGCGAAAAGTATGTTAGGCCTTCACAATGTGATGTGTTTAATCCCTAAACGATCCGCCAGCTCTAAGATCTATTAAGACTGCATAACTTTTAACGCTTCATCAAAGTTCTTCACGACTTTAACGCCACGCGGTACATCATGAGGTTTTTCTGTCAGCCATAGAGGGGTCTTTATGGCGGCGGCTTGCGCCGCTTGCATATCGCGTAAACTGTCACCTAAAAAAACTGATTGCTGTAAATCAAGTCTCATGCGTTGGGCGGCTTCTAAAACCATACCGGGGCTCGGTTTTCGCCAAAAGCTCTCGCGGCGGTACTGGGTAACTTTGCCCTCGCTGTATTCGAAGCAGGCTAAGACAAGATCGATGACAATAGCCTCTTTGGCTAAGGCAGCTAACAGCCAACCGGTCAATTGATCGTAATCTTTGGTTGTATAAAGACCGCGAGCTACGCCGGATTGGTTTGTCAGGATAGCAAGGCGAAAGCCCAAATCTTGGGCCCGCCTCAGGAAAGGAAAAAGTTTAGGCAGAAATTCGAATTGTTCACGGCTGCTGACAAAATCCTTATCAAGGTTGATAACCCCATCCCTATCAAGCAGTAAGCCCCGCCTTAGCATTTTTCTATTCCCCTTTGGTTCCTGGTGACTATATTAAGTCCATGTCCACCATACAACCAAAGGTTCCATGAACATGTTTAGACGCCTAAGTATTTTGTTCCTGGCTTTTGTCCTGGGAGTTCTGCCAATGAGCGTATCCGCCGCCAACCAAAAGCCGGTTCTTGATCCGGAAAATACTCTTTATCTTGATTTGCCTGATGGTCGTGTCGTTATACAGATGCGCCCAGATCTTGCTCCGCATCATGTGGCGCGTATCAAAGAGCTGGTACGACAGGGCTTCTATAACGGGCTAACTTTTCACCGTGTGATCCCAGATTTTATGGCCCAGACCGGTGATCCGCGCGGCGACGGTACTGGCGGTTCTGGTAAGCGGTTACAGGCAGAGTTTTCGAATGCCCCGCACGTCCGCGGTACGGTTTCGATGGCTCGGGCTTCGGATCCCAATTCAGCCGACAGTCAGTTTTTTATATGTTTTGATACCGTAGAAAGTCTTGATGGCAAATATACTGTCTGGGGTCAGGTCGTCTCAGGTATGGAGTATGTCGACAAGATCAAGCCAGGCTCTGCACTCGACAATGGGCGCGTGACAGATCCGACCAAGATCGTTCGTCTGCAAGTTGCGGCCGACGTCAAAGACAAGTGACAAACAAGGCCGTTCACGTTATCGGTGGCGGATTAGCGGGTAGTGAAGCTGCATGGCAGTTGGCGAATGCTGGCGTAGCCGTTGTCGTCCATGAAATGCGGCCCAAACGAGGAACTGACGCTCACCAAACCGAAGATCTGGCTGAGTTAGTTTGTTCCAACTCATTTCGTTCAGACGATAGCGAGTATAATGCTGTTGGTTTGTTGCATGATGAGATGCGTCGTTGTGGCTCTATCATTATGAGGGCGGCCGACGCTAACCAAGTACCGGCCGGCGGCGCTTTGGCCGTTGATCGTCATGGATTTTCAGCGGCTGTCACGAAGGCGCTTGTGAGCCATCCATTAATAACAATCGAACGCGATGAACTGATCGGATTACCTGTCTATGAACAGACCATTATTGCTACAGGGCCCCTGACATCACCGCCTTTGGCAGAAGCCATTCGCGCTTTAACCGGACAGGAGGCGTTGGCATTCTTCGACGCCATAGCCCCCATCGTGCATCGCGATAGCATCGATATGTCGAAAGCGTGGATGCAGTCGCGGTACGACAAGATCGGGCCCGGTGGAACAGGTTCGGATTACATCAATTGTGCAATGGACAAAGAACAATATGAAAACTTTATCCGCGAATTAATTGCAGCTCCTAAGACTGAATTTAAAGAGTGGGAAAAAAGCACGCCCTATTTCGAAGGCTGTTTACCGATAGAGGTTATGGCCGAACGTGGTCTTGACACATTGCGTTATGGTCCCATGAAACCTGTTGGCCTGACCGATCCGCATTTACAAAGACGCGCTCATGCTGTTGTTCAGCTGCGACAAGATAATGCACTTGGTACACTTTACAATATGGTTGGCTTTCAGACTAAACTAAAATATGGCGAGCAAGCACGCGTATTCCGTTTAATACCTGGATTAGAAAATGCCGAGTTTGCGCGACTTGGTGGATTGCATCGTAATACTTTTATCAACAGCCCACTTCTTCTTGATGAGCAACTTCGCCTTAAATTGAAACCGAGTATTCGCTTCGCAGGACAAATCACGGGTGTTGAGGGCTATATCGAGTCCGCTGCCATCGGTTTATTGGCAGGATTGTTTGCTGGCGCCGAACACAAAAGAGAAGAACAAACTCCGCCACCGCGTTCGACAGCGCTTGGTGCATTACTAGCTCATATTACTTCGAACGCGAACGCCGAAACGTTTCAGCCAATGAATGTAAATTTTGGCTTATTTCCCTTGATTGAACAGGGACGAGGAGGGCGTGAGCGTAAAAAATTGTACACACACCGCGCAAAACAAGATTTGGATCCCTGGTTACATAAAATAGGCATAAACGCGTCTGCTCACACGCAAGTATTCAAAACGGGAACGTAATATAAATTTTTTCTGAGAATCCTTCTCGCACCTGCGTTGTCGTAAGTCACTTTTGTTTAAGTAGGTAAATTCAAAGGACAAATATCCAAAAATTTAGAGGAATCGTAAGTCTAGACTGTGCAAATATGTGCACCGCACAATAATAGTATAGAAGAAAATAATTGTTATTTGACCTCATTTTATATATACATCCGCGTCAAGCGTAGTCGCAGAACACGCAGCGTAAGAATATGAGGAAGGGAAGGGAGAACTTCACGGTTTGGCCTTGTCAAATTTGACGACAAACTCAAACCCGCACGAAGCGGGTTGCGTGAAGAGAATTCAAAGCGACCTTTCATACAGTACATATTAAAACATGGCACAACGAGTCACCCCATAAGGGGGTCTCGCACGAGCTGGTTGTTTTTTTGGAGTGAAGTTTGCCGTGATAAAGTCAAAATTTGTGCTTACTAGTTGGCAATCTTAGGGGAACGTGAGTATGTCAATTTTTGATCCCAAATATCTCCGCCCGGTTAAAAAGTCGGGCACGCTTGTCGCCAACGAGTTAATCCAAGAGCGCCGTCTCAAACAACAACCTGTTTCTGCCTTTGGTTTTGGTCAGTCGCCTTTTCCGCCTCTTGAGCGAGCCATCCAAGCTCTACAGAGAAATGCACACCAAAAATATTACGCACCTGTTCAGGGAATTTCTGATTTGCGTGAACGAGTCGCAGCTTTTCATCTGGCCGCAGAAGGTATCAAGGTGCCGGCTTCGCGCATCTTGGTGGCTGATGGATCTAAAAATTTGTTATTTACTGCCATGGAAGCTTTTGCCAACGCTGATATTTTTATACCAGCACCGGCATGGGTATCCTATGCGCCGCAGGCGGCGATCCTTGGTCACCGCGCCATTCCCGTGTCCACATCATTTGCCGGCCGCTGGCGTGTAACGCCTGACGCCATGGAACGTGCCTTGGCAAAGAAGGCGGACAAGAATGTGCCCAGCATACTGATCCTCAACCACCCAGGTAATCCTGAAGGTTTGGGCTACACGGCAGCAGAACAAAAGGCGCTGACAGAGGTATTTCGTAAGCACAATGTTATTGTGATTTCTGATGAAATCTACGGCTTACTTAATCACAAAGGTGAACATCGATCATTGGCCCTTGAATATCCTGAAGGCACGATTGTCACGGGAGGTTTATCGAAATGGTGTGGTGCCGGTGGTTGGCGCCTCGGTATCGCGTTATTACCGGACACGCTCGATGGTCCGTTCAAAGAAGCTATGTTGAGTATAGCGTCTGAGACTTATTCCTGCGCCTCCACGCCCATTCAGTATGGTGCTTGCGAAGCGTATATTTGGGACAGTACCACGAAAGACTACCTGGCTCACCAACGGCGCATTCTGGCGCTTTGTGGCAACTGGATTGCCGATCAACTTAATCAAGCGGGCATTAAAGTACATCGTCCTGAAGGCGCATTTTACCTCTTTGTCGATTTCTCTCAGCTCGCCGATCAGTTCCGCAGCAAGGGAATAACTAACTCACAAAAATTATGTGAAGATTTACTGAGAGATACCGGCGTATCGCTTCTCTATGGTGACGTATTTGGTATGGAGAGTGATTATCTCACGGCGCGCCTTGCTTATGTTGATTTTGATGGTGCCGAAGCTTTGGCGGCATCTGAAAAAATTGGCCTTAATAAGCCGCTTGATGAAAGTTTCCTGCGCCAAAATTTACAAGGCAATGTCCGCGGCACCGAACTTATTTGTGATTGGGTTACTGGGATTGCAGGTAAGAAAAGTAAAGCGGCCTAAAGATATTCTTAAATCTAAACCGACGAGGAACCTTATGACGACGCCGATCGAAGTACCTGAAAACCTCCCTGAAACCGAATTAGCGGCGATTAAGCCAATTCGCGGTCGGATGGATCGCGACGGTGTGGTAAAGTTTCTTCAGAATTTTTACAACGAGGCCGAAATCAAAGCCATGAGGGACAGCGGCGTCGATCAACGCATGGTTGTTGGCATTAATTCATATTATGACGCGCTTATTCGTGGTGAAGCTCTTGCTGATAACGACGGCAATGAAATTCTGTCCTCAATGCCACCTAGTGCGGCCCTCCAGCATCTCGTGGTACCGATTATTGCTGAAGCCGCTGACAAGAGTGGTGAGAAAGATCCCTCCAATCAAATCCACTACAGCCCCGAAGAACTAAAAGGTAAAATTCTCCACAAGTACGACGAAATTGTCTTAGGACATGCCGCTTTGGCTTGTTCGGCGCATTGCCGCTATTGCTACCGACTTGATCTCTTCAATGGCTCAACGGGTAAAGGCCTCGTCAAGCCGGAAGAGCTTCGTGATTACGTGCGCAACTATAATGGTACACTTGTGGCCAATAAGGGCGTTGATCCCGAGACCGGCGAAAAACGATTTCCCATTACTGAAGTCTTGTTGTCGGGCGGTGACGTCATGGTGCTGTCGAATAAACAGCTCTATAAATATATGGCAGCGGCCGCCGAAGGTGGTGCTCATGTTGTACGTATTGGCACGAAGGAAATGGCCTTCCGACCGATGCGTTTTGACGAAAACTTAGCGGCTATGTTTAATCGGTTCCATGCGCGCTATCCGCATATTCATATCAATATCGTAACGCACTTTACGCACGCGGACGAATTGCTGCAGCGTAATGCTGATGGCAGTTACAAGATGGAAAATGGCTACCGCGTCTTGCTTAATCCAGTGAAGAAGGCAATCCAGACAATGACGGCGTTGAGCTTCGTTAGTTTAGAAAACCAAACGCCCATCATTCGCCATGTAAACGACAAGGCCGAAGCCCTGCATATCCTGCATCAGGAATTACGGCGTAACACAATCAAGTCAAAATATATCTTTCAATGCCGCGAGATTGAAGGACACAAGGCTTTCGCCGTTCCAGTCGAAGAATCGTGGCAACTTCATACCGAAGCGCAAAAAGGGTTATCAGATGGTGCGCGCTCGCGTTTTGCCATGTCAACCGAGTGGGGTAAGCTCGAGGTTGTTGCTGTTACTGATGGCATTACCGATGAAAGTCTGGAAACGCTGGTCGAGGAAACGGCTTTGCCCATTCAATCGCTGTTGGGCCAAGGTTTGGTGATCATGAAAATGCACCGGTCGCCGTTTTCGGCAAATACGCAAAGCGATCTCGTTATTGCACGGCGTAACCCGAAGGCGCTATGGATCTCGGATTATGAAGACCGCATCATCTATGACGGTCGAAAACAAGGCGCCGCAAAATATGAGGCTATGATAGCCCTGTTGCGTTCCCTCAGTGAGGCTGAAGAGAAAAGATCAAAAGCGGCTTAAGCTGAATCTCAGTTTGCCTCACTTTAACCATTAAATTGTTCTCTTCTGCTGCCAGTCACGTCGTGTGATTGGCGGTTTTTACAGTTTGTGCAGATGAAATTTTCTTAGTAAGTGTCCGCATACTAGAAACAAAGCCACCACTTAATAAGTCATTGGGGCTTTTGTATGCTGCATATCGATTTAATCAAAACCAGAATTGCTGAGCGGGCTACCTCACCATTGGCGTTATACAACGCTGTCAACGCTTCTGCTGACCTTGTCCGGTCTATGCTTTGGGGAGAAGTGATCAATCCTAAAACCCAGTGCGCCAATGATGACGCGAAGGACGTACTTGCGTATCATGAGCATCTTCTGCTTGGCGCAAGGGCAATTTATTACGAGCCGAATGGAATGGAACTCTCTAATAATCCGGTTTCTTTGCAGAGAGCATACCACGCTGGAGAAATAGTCAGCGCATATATTATTGCCGCCAAAAAAATGTTGGCAACACATGCAAAATTTTCAGATAAGAAGTTTTGCTATGAACTCTCCATCGAGCTTCAAGATCTAGCCGAAGATCTGATGGGTGATTTAATCGAAATTGAAGACAGTCGAACAAGCGGGGAAGAGAGAATATCAACCGAAGCGATTTTAAAAGTTGTAGCACACAAGCTATCTCAACCTCTTCCGCCCATTTGTACACAAGCATTAAGAATTACCGAAACGTATAAACATGTGTTTATTTGTGGATAAGGTCTTTCTCATCGTACGCTGGCGCGTTGTAATCGATCGTTGATTGCGACG
>JABDFY010000015.1 GCA_013286365.1 Alphaproteobacteria bacterium | reverse complement strand
GATACCCATTATCTATATAAAACGTGTGTCTTAGCGCACAATATGTGCATGTAGAGCGCCATCAAGTGCACCTGCAATAGAGGCAAACATCGCCAACGCGAGTAACAGGTTTTTTCTTGCTGTAGGTCGATTTTTTATTTCTAGAATAAGTTGGCAAAAGCTGAAGAGCGTTATACCAGATTGGATTAACAGCATAATTAAATATCGATCGAATGTCAGTCCATGATGATAGGGAATCCACTCTGGACCTTCATTAATGCCGAGATTGAAATCATGAAGGGTCAAATAATCGTAACAATACCAGCTCAGCAACGCCCATAAAGGTATGCCTATGATAGGAGCGTATAAACCGCTCCGTCTAAATTTCTGTATCATACACTTCGTCAAAAGAGCTTGGACTAGTTGTGTTACGCCAAAGCTCAACGCCAAGACAAGCAAAACGATTACGAATACAAACGGTGTAAAGAGGAGAGGTATTAAGCCTGCATTGCTTTGCGTTCGATGTGGATTAACATGTAAGAAGTCAACGCAGAGCACGTCGGCACACATCTGAAAAAATGCCGCGATCGCGACAAAGGTAGCGATCCATACGAGACTTTTCAGGTAACTTGCAAATATTTGACTGTATTTAAGATCAATTTGCGGCATTGCTCTTCCAAGCCAGATGACTACTTTGATAATGGACTGAGTCTTGCGCGTTAGAGTGCCGGTGCCCGTGTCTTATATAGTCGCGAAGCCGACTCGACGATAAAGGGCGCTCACAATATTCAATGCGCCAATCCATCATAATACGCTCGTTGCTATGTATTATTGTGGCAAACAGAATATCACTGCGACCGTCTTTTTGATGTGAAGCAGGTCACTGCGTAACCAATTAATTTTTATAAAGCGGATGTTGGCGAGCGCAAAAAATCAATATTTTGCGGCTTGAAGATATTAACCATATTTTAAATAGTAGACTCGTTTGCACAAAAAGAGATAACTACCGCTTACACTATTTAAACCTTGAAAGCATTTCATGGAGTACGGTGGTTATTACGATACTGTAGTTGTTGGTGCAGGCATTGTGGGAATAGCTACGGCTAGAGAACTTGCTCGCTGGGGGCAAACGGTTCTGCTGCTTGAAGAAAAAGCTGGTATCGGCGAAGAGACAAGTTCACGAAATAGTGAAGTCATCCATGCCGGCATTTACTATAAGCCTGGCACTTTAAAAGCTAAAGCTTGCCTTCAAGGCAGTAAATTACTTTATGATTTTGCTGAAAAACGTCACATACCTCATAAAAATTGTCGAAAACTTATTGTTGCTACAAATTCTCGTGAAGTCAGAACATTAGAAGCGCTGCTAGCCAATGGCGAAAAAAATGGTCTCGTGGGCTTAGAGATATTGTCGCAAAGAGAGGCGAGGGCGTGTGAAGAAAATTTAAGCTGTCACAGTGCCCTCTTGGTTCCTAGTTCAGGGATGATTGATACGCACCAGTTAATGTTGGCGTTGCTGGCTGACGCAGAAAACGATGGTGCAGTTCTGGCGACATCTGCTCCTGTATTGAGAACAGAGGTTATTGCTAATGGATTTGTGCTCGATATAGGTGGCGTTCATGAAGCGAGAGTCTCATGCGGGAGATTGTTTAATGCGGCCGGTATGGGCGCGCAGTCCTTAGCGCATAATATTGATGGATTTGATCGAAAAATTATTCCGCCGCTCTATGCCGTCAAAGGAAATTATTTTTCTCTCTGCGGTGCCGCTCCATTTTCACATCTTATCTATCCACCACCGGTTACAGGATCAAGTGGCCGGCACTATCGTTGCGATTTTGGCGGACAGGCCATTATTGGACCTGATACTGAGTGGCTAGGTATGATCAATTACAAGAACAAAGCACCAGAGTATTTTGTGTTCGCTAATACTGAAACGCCTGACAGATTAATACAAATAAACGATCAACAAGCATGGCAACAGAGAGCCCATTATAGAGTTGATCCTGGACGTAAAGAAGATTTTGTTAGATCAATATTAAGTTATTATCCGCAATTAAACCCCAATAAATTAGAGCCTGGCTATGCTGGCATTCGCCCCAAACTAGGAATAACTAGCCAAGATAATAGCGACTTTATCATCATGGACGAAACCATTCACGGTATTCCTGGGTTAGTGTGTTTTTTCGGAATTGAATCGCCAGGTCTTACCTCGTCTCTCTATTTGGCTCAAATAGCAGCAGCAAAGCTCGATCAAGTCGTACCCTATGATCCCCGCGAACGTATTTCACCACAAGAATATGGGTTTCTCCCTAAGCTTGCACTTTGATGGCCAATGCCGCACATGTGTTTATTCTTCGCCAATAATCTTCAGCCATTCAGCTTCGCTTAATTCTCTGACACCAAATTCTTTGGCTTTGGCAGCCTTACTTCCGGCGTCTTCGCCTATGACGACAAAATCAGTTTTTTTGGATACTGACCCTGCGACATTAGCGCCTAGACTTTCTGCTTTTGCCTTAGCTTCCGGGCGGCTCATGGCTGTGAGGGAACCTGTGAAAACAATTGTTTTGCCATTGAGTGGAGATTTATTACCAGCGGCTGGCGGCTCATAGTTTTGGATAGTTAGCTCATCATCTAGATCATCGAGGACCTGTAGATTGTGTTTCTCGGCAAAGAAATCGACAATATCACGTGCAACCAAAGGGCCGATTTGACCGATGCTGATTAGATCTTGCCAATTTTCTGATCCCTCTTTTAGGGCCGCTACCATGGCCGATCGCCAATGGCTGAACTTAAGGTAATGTCGCGCTAGTAATTTAGCGGTGGCCTCCCCGACCTGGAGAATGCCGAGAGCATAGATGAAACGATCGAGGGGGATTGTCCGTCTAGCTTCGATCGCATCGAGTAGTTTGGTGGCAGATTTTTCACCCCAACCTTCGCGTGTCTCAAGTGCTTTACGATGGCGATGAAGCCTAAAAATATCTCCTGGCGTTTTAATTAATTTGTCCTGCCATAATTCTTGAATGCGCTGATCGCCGAGGCCTTCTATATTAAAAGCAAGACGGCTAGTAAAATGACGCAAACGTTCTATGGCCTGGGCCGGACAAATCAAGCCGCCTGTACAGCGCCATGCAACCATGCCTTCTTCGCGAACGGCGAGCGATCCGCATTCTGGACAATGATTTGGCATTTTAAAGGGCCGCGCATTTTTAGGTCGTTGTTTGAGATCAACGCCGATAACTTGCGGAATGACATCGCCGGCGCGTTGAATGAGCACGACATCTCCGGCACGGATATCCTTGCGCTCGATCTCATCCTCATTGTGAAGTGTAGCGCGGCTGACGACAACGCCGCCGACCGTGACGGGCTCGAGTTCGGCAACCGGCGTCAATGTGCCTGTACGGCCCACCTGAATATTTATCTTATGTAATTTAGTTTCGGCTTGCTCGGCGGCAAATTTGTGAGCAATGGCCCAACGCGGCGCACGGCTGATAAATCCCAAACGTTCTTGCCAGTCGAGACGGTTCAGTTTGTAGACCACACCATCAATATCGAAGGGTAATTTGTGTCTTTCTGCCGCAAGCTTATGATAGTAGGCCAATAAATTTTCTGTATTTTCACACAACTTTGCCGGCTCATTGAGAGTAAATCCCCAGCGTTTGATTTGTTGACGAATATCGACTTGTGTTTTGCAGTTATCTTTACTGATTTCACCAAAAGCATAAGCAAAAAAGCCCAAAGGACGACTGGCGGTAATGGCCTGATCCAACTGTCGTACACTACCAGCCGCCGCGTTACGGGGGTTGGCAAAAGGAGGCTCGCCCGCCCGCTCACGCTGCGCGTTTAGTTTTATGAAATCATCGCGCGTAAGATAGATTTCACCACGAATTTCAACGATAGAGGGATAAGGTTTAACCAATTGATGGGGTATGCTTTTAATTGTTTTCGCATTGGCGGTAATATTTTCTCCGACCGTGCCATCGCCACGGGTGGCGGCTTGTACAAGTTTTCCATCTTCGTAGCGCAAGGAAGCAGAAAGTCCGTCAATTTTTGGCTCGGCCATAAACTCAAGCCCAACAGTCGGGGATAGTTGAAGAAAGCGTCGAATACGATCTGCGAAATCAGTGATGTCTTCGTCCGTGAAGCCGTTACTCAATGATAACATCGGTGCAGCATGGCGGACTTTGCTAAAGCCAGCCGCAGGTGCAGCGCCGACACGCTGTTCCGGATCGTTTTGGGGAGCAAGATGGGGAAATTGATCGCGCAGCATGAGATAGCGGCGGCGCAATTCATCATACTCAGCATCGGATATTTCCGGCGCGTCTTTTTGATGATAAAGCAAGTCATGATGGGCGATCGACTTAGCGAGCGCCGCCATTTCTGCCGCCGCTTCGATGGGGGTTGTCTCGCTTTTCGATTTGGCGCTTTTGCGGGTCATGACCCTGTGGCTCGTTTGCTCGCCCCTCGTTTAACTGGCTTCTTTAGATCAGATATTACCTGGTCCTCGAGCAGACTGAGGGCTGCCTGCCGCGCAGCATCTGTAACTTGGCTGCCGGCCAGCATACGTGCGATTTCCTCGCGACGCGCATTGACACTGAGCGTTTCGACATCCGTAATGGCCTGCTTGGCGTTGGTTTGCTTAAGGACACGTAGATGATGGCCACCACGCGCAGCAACTTGCGGGCTATGCGTGACGACAAGAATTTGCACGTGCTCGGCCAGTTTTGCCAATCTTTCACCAACGGCTGAGGCTGTCGCACCTCCAATGCCGGCATCGACTTCATCAAATACCAGCGTTGGCACCGGATCACTGGCGGCAAGCACAACCTTTAAGGCCAACATAAAACGTGCCAACTCACCGCCTGAGGCAATTTTTTGTAAACTGCTGGGCGGTGACCCTAAGTTTGTCGCGGCTTGAAACGCTACGCGGTCCATGCCTTCGGTTGACCATTGGTCTTCGGGCAGCAATGTGATGTCAACACTGAATTTTGCTTGTTCTAGTTTGAGCGGGGGCAATTCATGCATGACACGTTGGGCAAAATTTTTGGCTGCCTGTTGACGTTTGGAGCTTAATTCTTCGGCATGTTTCTTATAGGTAAGGCGAGCTTCTTGGGCGGCTTTTGCAAGAGTTGCGATCTGATCCCCCTGGTTTGTAAGCAGGGCTAGGCGCTGGGCAAGCTCTTGCCGTAAATCAGCTAGACCATCGACTTGAACACTGTGTTTGCGGGCGACGGCGCGCAGAGAAAACAACCTTTCCTCAATATGCTGTAAGGCATCTGGTTCGGCATCGACGCTGGCTTTGCTGCGTTCGAGTTGATTACTTGCTTCTGCCGTTTCATTGGCCGCGCGGTCAATGATCGTCAATAAGTCTTGCAGCCCTTTTGCCTTATCGGCAATGCGCGCAATAGCTTTTCCAGCAAGGGCTAGGGCGGAGGCGGCGCCACGCTCTCCATTCAATGACTGCTCGGCAGATTGCAGAGCTTCGAGGATTTTCTCTCGATGCTGTAAGTTTGTGCGGCGTTCGGCAAGCCTATCAGCTTCGCCGGTTTCGGGGGCAAGATCATCTAACTCGCTCACGGCGGCGTGCAAATAATCCTCTTCTGCCTTAGCGCGCTCGACTGAGGTACTTGCCTCGCAATAGGCGTCTTCAGTTTGTCGCCATGCATCAAACGTTGATAAAACTTTTTGCTTAAGGATAGTATTTCCGGCAAAAGCGTCCAAAAGACCGCGGTGCGTCGCTGCGTTAAGTAGGCCGTGTGTTTCAAATTGGCCGTGGATCTCGAGTAATCGTTCGCCAAACTGTTTGAGTAGACCGATACTGATGGGTTGATCGTTAACGAAGGCCCGGCTTTTACCGTCTTTGCCGATGAGGCGCCGCAGAATGATGGGATCTTCAAGTTTTAAGCCTTGCTCTTCGGCCAAGTCTGCAAGCCGAATATTTGATTTTAAGCTGAATTCTGCCGTTACCGATGCCTGCTCTGCGCCGTTACGAATGAGCCCTGCATCGCTACGGGCGCCAAGGGCAAGGCCCAGGGCATCAAGCACGATGGATTTTCCGGCGCCCGTTTCGCCGGTGAAGACATTGAGGCCAGGCTCGAAAGTAAGTGCCAGTTTTTCAATCAGCACCACATCCGAAATGACGAGGCGCGTTAGCAAAATAGTCTCCTTAAAAATTGGGCCAAATACGACTGATCCATGATCCTTCTTCTACTTCAGGCGTCAGGTTGTTTCTAACCAAGAGAGCATAGGCATCGGCATACCAGGGGCTGCCGGGAAAATTATAACTTAGGACAGCACCCGTGGCTTTAGCCTCACTGGGTATGCCAAGGGCAAGGTAGCACTCAACGAGCCGTTCGAGTGCTTCGGGTGCATGGCTCGTCGTTTGATATTTTTCGACGACGGTTCGGAACCGACCAACTGCGGCTGTATAGAGGTGCATTTTGAGATAATATCGACCAACTTCCATCTCGGCGCCGGCCAGATGATCGTTGACGAGGACGATCTTTAACGCGGCGTCTTTAGCATAAACCGTGTCCGGAAACCGCGTAATAACGTCCCCTAGTTGTTTGAGCGCATCGTGGGCGAAACCTTGGTCGCGCCGCACATCGGCAATTTGTTCATAGGAGCATAGGGCTTTTAGATAATAGGCATAGGCAATTTCGTTGTTGCCGGGATGTACTTCGATGAATTGATCCAATGTGCCGTTGGCGGCGGCATAATCGAGGTCCTGATATTGTGCGAAGGCTTCCATCAGTTCTGCGCGCGTGGCCCATTGTGAGTAGGGGTGTTGGCGTTCGACTTCCTCAAACATCTTAGCGGCTTCTTTGTAGGAATGTTTGTCCATTAGATTGAGGGCGCTGTTGTAAAGTTCCTCTACAGGCTTATCTGGCATGGCTTTGTCTTTGTCATCGTCACTGGCACAAGCGGCGAGTACGCAGACCACAAACAATATGGAAAACAAACGATGATAAAAGTTATGTTTCACGGGCTAATTCCAGAATCAGCTAAAAAGTTTATCGCCCCCGCTTATAGCACAGGCTTCGGCCGAGTTAATCTTTAAGGAAATAAGGCGGAGATCAGGATAAGTCGGCTAATCGCCAGGCTTCTGGATCTGCAAACAAGGCCCTTAGAAGCTGATTGTTAAGTGCATGCCCTGAGCAGTGACCATGGAAATGTCCACGAATGGGGGCACCGGCAAGCGCCATATCACCGACGGCGTCGAGGAGTTTATGGCGCACGAATTCGTTTTCATAGCGCAACCCTTCTTCATTAATTACGCTATTGTCCCTGATCACTATGGCGTTGGTCAATGAACCACCACGTGCAAATCCCATTTTACGCAACTGATCAACTTCTTCATAAAAACCAAAGGTCCGCGCGCGGCCAATTTCACTCTTAAATCCATCCGACGAAAGCGTGAACTCATAAGCTTGGCTTTGAATGGGTTTTTGATCGAATTCAATAGCAAAGCTGAAGCGGGATTCTTCATCGGGAATAAGCTTGGCGAATTTGTTGGCGCTTTTAACTTCTACTGATTTTAGAATTTCAATGTGGCGGCGCGGTTGGTTTTGTTCGGTGACGCCGGCCATTTCGACCAAGAATACGAAAGGATCTGAACTGCCGTCCATCACTGGTACTTCAGCGCCATTGATTTCGATAAGGGCATTGTCAATTTCGAAGGCACGTAAGGCGGCCATAAGGTGCTCAATCGTGGCGACGCGCGAACCAGCCTGGTTTCCTATAACTGTGCAGAGCTGTGTATCAACAACATGGTCCCAGCGTGCCGGGATAGCGCGCGCACCGTTCTTCAGATCAGTCCGGATAAACACGATGCCGGTGTCAGGATCGGCGGGGAGAAGGCGCAACATTACTTTTTCACCGGAATGCACGCCTATGCCTGAACACTCTGCTACGCCGCGGAGCGTGCGCTGCAGCATACGCCGCTCTGCACCTAAAGCCGAAAAGGCGGCTAAGCTGCTGTCTTCAATCGGCACATTTATCTGCAAGGCGTCAAAAAGCGTCACGATTTCTTCCTCTAGTGAAAGTAGTTTAAGTTGATGGCTTATGTAAAAAGAAGACCAAGTCGAATCAAGGACTTGAAAGATTAACTACGCGCATTTTTCTAGTCCCCCAAACGGCAAAGCCAAAATCAAGCTTAATTACCGTTTGTTACAAACTATAACTTATTGATTTTAAACAAAAATAAAGCGCGGAGCAAGCTCCGCGCTTTTAAGTTGCAGGGGTAATTTCTAGTGGTTCGTTTGTCGCCGGAGGAAGGCGGGGATATCGAGTAAGTCAGTCGATTCTGATGAAAGTGCAGGCCGATCTGCCGGATCAATGCCCAGGCGCGGCTGTTGATCCAAAGAAGCCTGGAGCATTTCGGCCTCGGGCGCATCTTGTTGGGCCGACGGCCTTACAAGGCCGAAACCGGTGATGCGGGTGAACAGCGATTCCGAACGGCGACTGCGCCGTTGGTCAGCGGAAGCTTGCTGCGCGGTCTGCGGGGTCAGTTGCGTGACGCGCAGATCATTGGGTGTGTAGGCGGGGGTATGGGCCGCTGGTGCTGCTTCTTGCTTTGGTGGTTGCTGCTGCTGTGGGGCCTGTGCTGCACGCGGGGCTGCATATCCAACAGGTGGTATATGTTGATGGGTCTGGGGCTGAATCTCAATTTCACGTGCTTGTGGGGCTTGCGGCTGTGCTTGGAATTGTTGTTGAGGGGCTGCCGTCTGAGCATAAACCTGCTGTGCTGGCGGTTGCTGCTGCTGTTGCTGTATTGCCGCCGCTTGTTGCGCCAAAGCTTGAGGCGTTACCGGTTGAGGCATTGTGAAATACTGAGACTGCGCGTTAACCGAAGGCGTCACGACCGGTTGCGCTTGCTGCTGTTGCGGCTGGTGTTGTTGAGGCTGCTGCATATAAGGTGCATGACCGGCTGCCTGTGAATGGGTTTTGCGCTGATTCTCAGAAGACACCACGCGTAAATTGACAGCCCCTGATGAACGTTGTGTCGAGTTCATAAGATTGATGTCGATACCTGTGGCGATGACGGAGACACGGATTTTACCTTCAAGATCTTCGCCAAGCGTCGATCCAACCTTTATCTGTGCATCGGGATCAACTTCATCACGAATCCTGTTGGCCGCTTGATCGACCTCAAACAAGGTCATGTCCAAACCGCCCGTAATATTAATCAGCACGCCACGTGCACCCTTCATCGAAATATCATCAAGCAAAGGATTAGAAATGGCGGCCTCAGCAGCGCGAATGGCGCGGTTATCGCCATCGGCTTCGCCTGTACCCATCATGGCTTTTCCCATTTCCTGCATAACAGTTTTGACGTCGGCAAAATCGAGATTCATAAAACCAGGCATAACCATAAGATCAGTGATCCCGCGCACACCGGAATGAAGAACTTCATCGGCCATGCGGAAAGCTTCGGCAAAGGTTGTGCGTTCGTTGGCGATGCGAAAAAGATTTTGGTTGGGGATGACAATTAAGGTATCGACATATTGTTGCAACTCGGCGATGCCTTGCTCGGCTTGCCGCATGCGGTTATTACCTTCGAAATGAAATGGTTTGGTGACAACACCAACGGTCAAAATACCAGCTTCGCGTGCAGCGCGTGCGATAACCGGTGCAGCCCCTGTACCTGTGCCACCGCCCATGCCTGCTGTAACGAACAACATATCTGAGCCCTCAAGACAGGCCAATATGTCAATCAACTGTTCTTCTGCCGCGGCACGCCCTATGTCGGGCTTTGATCCAGCGCCGAGGCCCCGGGACAGATTGATGCCGAGTTGGATTTTGCGAGGTGCTAGAGACTGAGTTAGTGCCTGAGAATCTGTGTTGGCGCCGATAAAATCGCAACCTTCGAGATTACAGCGGATCATGTTGTTGATGGCATTACCGCCTGCGCCGCCAATCCCCATAACGGTGATACGTGGGCGTAGATTATGCTCAGGCTCTGCCATCGACAAATTGATCATGTGGTGTCTCCTAATTTAAGCGCGTGGCGTGGATCGTGATGAAAAAACGATTTGCCATATGAATCCTTTCACTTGATTCGCGCAAGAGTCCGACGCACTAAGAATCATGAATTTCAGTCATTTAGGTTTCGCTGTCACCGAAAAGACGACAAAAAATTGCGGCAACATTTTTAAAAATTATCAAAGTCAGAGTCTTTGCAAGATGTTAGCGCGCGATCTACATGTTCTGTCTCAGCCATTGGCCAAAACGGCCAAAAATACTGTTGCCGCCAACAAAATCTCCCAAGCTACGTGCGGCGACAAGTTCGGGTTGTGTGGCGACAGCCAAAAGGCCGGCGGTCGTGGCGAAAGCAGGGCCCGAGGTAGCTTCGGCAAGCCCGGTAAACGATGATCCCGTTTTTCCACCAGAAAAATGCGGGCGCCCAACGCGTAAGGGACGACCAAGGCGAATTTGTTTTTCCAGCATGCGTTGGGCGAGTTCCCGCATACCTGGTAATTGGCTGGCGCCGCCAGTTAATACGACACGCCGTCCAGCCGTTTCTTGAAAACCGCTTTTATCCATTTTGCTGCGGATCATTTCGAAGATTTCCTCTAGCCGCGGTTGAATAATGCGGATCAGATGTGACTTCGGAATATGGTTGGCGTGTTCGGGGGCTTCCTCACCGACTTGCGGTACATCGATCATTTCGCGTTCATCCATGGGACTTAAAATAGCGCTGCCATAGAGCGTTTTAAGCCGCTCGGCGTGCGCGAGGGAGGTCGTAAGACCTCGCGCAATATCGTTAGTTACATGAGCACCTCCGGCGGCAATACCGTCGGCATAAACGACGTTGCCATCGAAAAATACGGCAAAACTGGTTGTGCCGGCGCCCATATCGATAATTGTGCAACCAAGATCCATTTCATCTTCGACCAGACAAGCAAGGCCACTGGCGTAAGGTGCGGCCACCAACTTTTCAACGTCCAGGTGACAGCGGGCAATGGCCGTAACAAGGGTACGAACCGGTCCAAAGGCGGCAGAGATTAAATGAAGTTGTACATTGAGTGTATTCCCGATCATACCGATTGGATCGCGAATGCCTTTTTGACCATCGAGGGTATAGTTCACGGGTAATGTGTGGATGAGCTCGAGCGAATTGCCATGTAGATCCTCAGGCACCATCGTTTGGCCTTGCATAATAACACGCTGTAAATCGTTCTCGCTCACTTCACGGCCGTTGAGCGGTAATTCGACATTGACGGTTTGAGACAAAAGTTGTCCTCCCGAAACGTTGACGATAACGCGCTCGATATTTTCGCCAGCCATCTGCTCGGCGGTGGCGACGGCTGAGCTAACGGCATGTTGAATGGCTTCCATATTGGCAATACTGCCATTGCGGACGCCCTCCGATAATTGATGTCCAATACCAATAACGCGTGGGTGGCCATCGGTATCGGTACGCGCAATGAAACAGGCAATTTTGCTTGACCCAACGTCGAGTGCGGCAACGACTTCGCCTTGGACAATGACCGGTTTACCGAACAACCACGGCATAAATCGGTTCATAGTTGTGGTTCTCCCGCTGAGTGGGATTTGCCGCCGCCCTGTTCTATGATAAGGCGGTCAGGTATGCGCAGATCGATTGTAACGACGTTGCGCTCCAAAATATTTTGCTCGCTGATGAGCTGGGAGAGATGTTTTAAGGCGCCATCGATGCCTTCTTCGGGAAGACGTGCTGTAATTTTGGGTTGCAACCATAAATCCCATCTCCTGTCACTAACACGCACGGCGGCCTTCATATTTCTTTGTATGTCGGGATAATTCTTAAGGGCATCGAGCAAATATTGCGTCTGTGCCGGTGCACCTACGCCAACGACCAACGGTAGGGCTGCGAACTGGGCGAGCTTGGCATCAGGCAAGGTCGTGCCTGTGCTGGCGATGACCACGGTTTGCCCATCATGTTGCCATCTTGCGATAGGAACGCGCTCCACCAAGCGAACATAGATGGTATCGGGTAAATGTCTTTCAACTACGGCATCTGCGACCCAAGGTAATTTTGCGATGCGATCATGGGCAGCAACCGGATCAAAACTCAAAATCGGGGCTCCGGCACCAATGCCAAGGGCTGAGAATAATTCGTCCTTGCTCGTTTGCAGACGGCCTTCCACGGTAATTTCTTTTACGGCAAACTGTGCTCTTTGCGTCAGGTGAAGGGCTGCGTCAGATGCACGTTCAACCTGTTTTTGCGGCCAGCCAATATGCCAAAGCCAAATACCCAATCCGATGATGATCAGCAGTGATCCCGTTAAGGCGCCGAGGCGGAATAAAATTCCAAAGCGCGTTTTTTGTTTGGGGCGCATCCGCACATGTACAGAGCTTTGCATGATGCTGCCGCGCAAGCTCCGTTCTCTTAGGCGGGACATGTTGGGTGCTCCAGCATCCAGGCGATGAGTTCACTGAAAGACATATGTAAGTACGCAGCTTGTTCTGGCACAAGAGAAAGTGGCGTAAGGCCGGGCTGTGTGTTCAACTCAAGAAAATAGAGGCCTTTTGTGCCTGGTAGGCTATCATCCCAGCGTATATCGATGCGCGCGGCACCCTGACAGTTAAGTGCTGTATAGGCGGTTTCGGCCATACGGAGACTGGCGTCATAAACATCGGCTGGCACGGGAGCTGGCAACAAATGATCCGTTTTGCCGTCCGTATATTTGGCTGTGTAATCGTAAAAGCCTTGATGGGGGCGCAACTCGGTTACGGCTAAGGCGCGGGCCTGTCCTTTATTGCCAAGCAAAGCCACGGTTAGTTCATGGCCGGGGATGTATTTTTCAATAAGAACGCATTCACCATATATCCAACTATCTTCTTCGACGATATCGAGATTATCGCCTTTTTGGATCACCTTGACGCCGACGCTTGACCCCTCATTCGTCGGTTTGATCACGAAGGGTGGGGGCAGGGGATAGCCATTTTTAACAATATCATCGCGTGTCACGACAGCCCCCTCGGCGCAACGCACGCCGTAGGTGCCGACGATGCGTTTAGTGAGTGGTTTGTCCATAGCCGCGGCTGAGGCCATGACGCCTGAATGGGTATAAGGGATACCAATGAATTCGAGTAAACCTTGAATGCAACCATCCTCGCCGCCGCGACCATGTAGGGCATTAAACACGACATCAGGTTTACCCCCGGCTTGCATCGTCAGTGCCTGCAATATGCCGATAGTATCGCGCTGCACATCAATTGCCGTTAGGCGATGCCCTAATTCTTCGATTGCCTTGCATACAGCAGCGCCGCTGACCAACGAAACCTCGCGCTCAGCTGACCAACCGCCCATGAGGACGGCAACATGCTTTTTAGCCGTCATGACAATCCCCGGCTTTGCTTGGTGACGCCGATGCGGCGAATTTCCCAGCGTAGATCAATACCAAATTTTTCTCGCACACGTTTGCGCACCTCTTCGCCCAGGCTCTCGATCTCCGCAGCTGTTGCGCGCCCTGTATTAATAAGAAAATTGCAATGCTTATCGGAAACCTTGGCTTTGCCAATCTTGAGACCTCGACATCCGGCGGCATCGATAAGTTGCCAAGCATGCCGTTGCTTGGGATCGTTGTCGGGATTGGCAAAGGTTGATCCACCGGTTTTTTCGCGAATGGGCTGAGTTTTGGCTCTGGAATTCTGGATCTCCAACATTTTCTTCTGAATTTCGTGAGGATCACCCTGTTCGCCTTGAAGAACGGCCGTTAGAAACACCCAGTCATCGGGTACGGCACAATGGCGGTAGGAAAAGCCAATTTTGTCGGCGTACAATTTATGTTTCACGCCGTGGCGATCGAAGGTATCTATTTCGACGACGACATCCTTAAGTTCACGTCCATAAGCACCGGCATTCATACGTAAGCCGCCACCCATCGTTCCTGGAATACCGCAAAGAAACTCTAAACCTGAAATACCGGAGGCTTGGGCAGCGCGGGCAACATTGAGATCAACGGCACCGGCTCCCACCGTCATCATTGCCCCCTCAATCTTGATCTGTGAGAACTGCGGACCAAGTCGAATAACGACGCCCGGTACGCCGCCATCGCGTACAAGGAGATTGGAAGCCAGACCAATAACGGTGATAGGAATATCGTCGGGACATTTCGCCAAAAAATGAGCCAAGTCATCTTGATCGACGGGACGAAAGAGAACTTCGGCAGGACCACCAACGCGAAACCAAGTCTGATCGGCCAAAGGGGCGTTCGGTATCAACTTACCGCGCATATGCGGTAGGCGCTCCAGCAGCCCCTCATCAGAGAAATCGTCGTCGCGTAATCCTTGTAAATCAACGGTGCGTTGCGGCAACATACTATCCTCGCGCCCGCTTTGCGCTTTGATTAAAAAGGGTTTCTAGTTCGGCGGGTAAAGCATGCGCCCAGGCCGTAATTGTGCCGGCACCAAGGCAGACGACATAATCGTTGGGCGCCGCCATTTCTGCAATCATTGCTGCAAGGAGTTTAGGATCGCTAAGCTCATAGACACCACGATGTCCGTGAGCACGTAACCCTTCAACCAAAGCGTCACGGCTCGCCCCATCAATCGGGGCTTCGCCTGCAGCATAGACATCGGAAACAATGACCGCATCGGCGTCGTTGAAGCATTTACAGAAATCGGCAAACAGACTGGAAAGGCGAGAGTACCTATGCGGCTGCATGACAGCGATAATCTTACCTTGACCACCTTTAGCCTGTAAGGCCGCTTTGAGGGTTGCTGCAATTTCTACGGGATGGTGCCCATAATCATCGACAATCGTAATGCCGTTAATCGTTCCGGTACGGGTAAAGCGCCTTTTGACGCCAGAAAATTTTGCAAAGGCGGCGCGTAGGACCTGTTCAGAAAATCCTAGCCTATGGCCAACCGCGATGGCTGCCAAAGAATTCTGCACATTATGTTGACCGATCACGGGAAGAAAAAAGCCCTTGATCGTTTGTGTCGTATCGGTTTTACGATCCGTGAAGCAGACATCGTAGCGTGTGCCGTCAGGACCTGCTTCACAATGGATGGCACGCACGTCGGCTTGAGGCGAAAAGCCATAAGTGATGATTTTGCGGTCTTCAATTCGCGCGATCATCTCTTGGACTTCGGGATGATCGACGCCGAGCACGGCAAAGCCATAGAACGGAATATTTTGCACAAACGTGTCATAGGCGCGCCGTACGGCAGCGAAATCCTTATAATGATCCATATGTTCTGGATCTATGTTGGTGACGATGGCAATCGTTGACGGTAGCTTGGTGAAGCTGCCGTCAGATTCGTCCGTTTCCACAACCATCCATTCACCGGCACCAAGGCGTGCGTTTGTGCCGTAGGCATTAATAATACCGCCATTGATCACCGTTGGATCAAGGCCAGCCGCATCGAACAACGAAGCAACTAAGGACGTTGTCGTTGTTTTGCCATGGGTTCCGGCGACGGCAACCGACCATTTGAGGCGCATAAGCTCGCCGAGCATTTCGGCGCGGCGTACGATCGGCAGCAAGGCTGATCGTGCGGCAAGGACCTCGGGATTATCGCGTTTGACGGCGGACGAAACGACGACAACGCTTGCCTCGCCGAGATTTTCTGCTTTGTGACCAATCATCACCTTGATGCCAAGAGTGCGCAGGCGTTTGACATTGGCATTGTCAGCCAGATCGCTGCCCTGCACGCTGTAACCGAGGTTATGCAGAATTTCGGCAATACCGCTCATGCCGATGCCACCAATACCCGTAAAGTGAATCATGCCAATCGATAGGGGGCTAAAATTTCGATTGGCGTTTGATTGAGACCAATTCATGCCGCGCGCTCCCGCATCGACGTTGTTCCAGAAAGTGTTTCTTCGCTGGCAAATACGTCGCTGCTACGGCGCATCTTAGGCGCGGAAAGTCCGATCACTTCGCATACACAGTCAGCGAGGCTGTCGGCGGCTGTCACGGTGCCCCAGGCCCGAGCGGCGGCGGCTGTTTTAGTTAGACTGCTCGGTAATGTAATAAGGGATTCTAGTCTCACGGCTAGGGCCTCTGGCGTAAAGGCTTGCTCCGGTATAAGCCAAGCGCCGCCAGCTTCGGCAATAGCTTCGGCATTGGCGATTTGTTCGCCGGCATGACCGTGGGGGAAGGGAACAAGGATGGCAGGACGGCCTACGGCCGTCAATTCGGCAATCGTTGATCCGCCCGATCGGCAGATAACAAGATTGGTATTGGCTAATCTTTCCGGTACGTCCCGGAAAAAGGTCGAAAGTTCTGCCTCGATACCGGCGCCGGCATAAGCCGCACGGGCATATTCAATATCTTCAGATCTAGCCTGTTGGGCAACGATAACCCGGCGACGAAGATGATCGGGCATGAGAGTTAAAGCTTGGGGCACAATCTGGCTGAAGATGCGAGCACCTTGACTGCCGCCCAAAACTAAGAGCCGTAATGGGCCGTCATCGCTAACGGCAACATAAGGTGTAGCCCGCAAAGCCGCAAAAGCTGGTCTTACGGGATTACCGGTTTGAATTAAGCGCACATTGTTGCCAGCTTTTAATCCGGCTACATGGGGAAAAGAAGTGGCCACCAGTTTGGCTTTACCCATCATCGCACGATTGGCGCGCCCTAATATGGCGTTTTGTTCATGCAATAATATGGGTATGCCGAGTTGGGTCGCAGCATACAAAGCTGGTACCGACGGGTAGCCACCAAAGCCGACGACAGCCGTGGCGCCAAGCTTTCGCAAGCGGCGGCGGGCTTGAAATACACCGATCCCCATTTCGATGAAACTACGCGCCTTGCCAACGATGCCTTTGCCAAGAGTGCTAGCGCGCACCCGGTAGGCGGGGACAGCTAGGTCATCACTAAATTTTCCGCCGCGCTGATCAGTCATCAAAACAACACGCAAACCGCGGCCCAGCAATTCACGGGCTAAGGCTTCGGCTGGAAATACATGTCCTCCAGTGCCGCCGGCGGCGAGGACTATAACTGGTGATGTCTCGGGCATATTACCTCTACTAAATCTCATTGAGGCCATAACGCTTACGCGTTAAGGCCAACAGCATTCCCATACCCAGCGCCAGTGACCATAAAGACGAGCCGCCATACGATATAAATGGCAGCGTCATGCCCTTGGCCGGCATTAAATGAAGGGTCGACGCCATATTAATAATGGCCTGTAGTCCAAATTCAATCAAAAGACCGCTCACCGCAAGCACAATAAAAAGATTATTTTCATGCTGCAAACGCCAAAAACCACGCAGCACAATAAAAGCGAAAAGGGCAACGATTATCAGGCACCAGATAAGGCCAAGTTCTTCACCTGCCACGGCAAAAACGAAGTCGGCATGGGCGTCTGGGATTGACATTTTGACCGTTCCTTCGCCAGGCCCGGTGCCAAAAAGTCCACCATTAGTGAAGGCATCAAGTGCCCGGTCGACCTGATAGGTATCGCCACCATGGGTCAAGAACTTGTCAACACGCGAGGTAAAATGAGGAAATGTATAATAAGCCAAAAATAGTCCCCCAATGCCTGCGCCCATGCAAAGGCCGACCAGGGCCAGCGGCAATCCGGCAAGAAAGAATTGTCCAAACCACATCGCTGAAACAAGAAAAGTCATTCCGATATCGGGTTGCATCAAAAGACAGATGACAATCATCATATAAAGGATAATGTTGACGCTAAGCGCGGGAAAACCGCGTCTCTCACATTGTCGCGAAAATAGCCAAGCCGCTGTTACGGCAAAAAGCGGTTTAACGAATTCTGAGGGCTGCACGGAAATGCCGGGAGCATGCAACCAACGTGTCGCACCCTTAATTTCGACACCCCAAAAGAGTGTAGCTACGAGAAGGAGCATGAAGATCGGCAGCAAACAGGCGGCCAACCAACGCACGGTACGGGGCTGTAAGAGCGAAATGCCAAAAATGATTAATACTGCCGGTACGAGCATAATAAGGTGTCGTTCGACAAAATAAAAATTATCGAGTTTGTCTTTTACCGCAACGGCAGGTGAGGCAGCTTGAATAAGAAGAATGCCAAAGCCGATGAGCACGACGAGAGCAGCTAACGTCCATCGATCAACCGTCCACCACCAACGGCCGAGGATCGATTTGTCGGATCGGGCTAAAACCGGCATTTGCCGTCTTCTGTGCCTGAGATTAAGTTTTTAACATTTTGCACAAACTGATCGCTGCGATCATATTCGTTTTGGAATAAACCGAATGAAGCGAAGGCTGGGCTAAGGATAATCTTGTCACCAGGGTGTGAGGCGTCGAGGGCTATTTGGATAGCCTCAGGCATCGTCGTTGCGACTTTTATGTGTGGGAGGGCCTCTAGAATGCGATCGCTGCCCGTGCCCTTAAGAAGTACGCTTCGGATGGCTGATTTCGAAAGACAAGCTAACAAACGGTCAAAAGGCAATCCCTTGTCAGCGCCTCCAAAAATAAGAACCGTTGATTGTGGAGGAAATGCATTAAGAGCGGCAAGTGTGGCTTCCTGCGTCGTCGCGTTCGAATCATTGTAGAAGTCGCGTTGTTTCCAAGCCCCAATAAATTGCAAACGCCCTTCGACGCTCTCAAAGTCATGAAGCGCTGTATCGATTGTCTTTTCTTCAATATCGCAAATTTGTCCAACTTTCTTGGCAAAAGCGGCATTGAGCAAATTATGCGCTCCAGGTGTTTTCATCATAAAGGAGGCCGCTAATGGCTTCACGAGGACCCAGTTGGATGGAAGCTTGCCGGGTTCTGGTTGGATCAAGTTTAAGACTTCTTCGGAAGTTATGAAAAAATCATCCTTTTTTTGATGCCGGTATATGGCGGTTTTATCGTTCAGATAGCGCGCCATGTCGCCGTCGTAATAATTCATATGATCGGGATAAAAAGTCGTAAAGACAGCAATATGTGGGCTAATATTCAAATCATCAAATCCTTGAAGCTGCCATGAATCTAATTCCAGAACGGCACAATCGAAAGAGGTAGCTTCCGTAAGCATGGCAAGTGTCGACACGCCACGAATATTACCGCCGATAAGGACCTTCTTACCCGCGCGGCACAGTATGGCGGCAATCATGCAGGTCGTCGTCGTCTTACCACGCGTCCCCGTAATACCTATCGTCTTGATGGGCGAGAAGCGAGCGAAAAGAGCCGTACTCATATAAACCGGAACGCCATGCTTATGTGCATGCTCAATATAGGGGTTGTCTAATCGAACGCCCGCGCCTTTGATAATGAAGTCTACGTTTGAAAAAAGTTTGTCGTCGTGACTACCGACAAAAAACTCGATATTTTTATAGTTTTGAAGCGCATCGATTGAACTACGAAGTTCATCCGCACTTTTTATGTCGGTGACAAAGACTTTCTTGCAGTGTTGCGCGAGAAAGGCTGCATCGCCCACGCCGCGCCCTAAAAGGCCGAGACCCATGAGAGTCACGGTTTTATTTTTAAAAAAGGATAGATATGATTCCATTAGCGTAATTTCAGTGTCGCCAAGCCAATGAGTCCAAGAATGCACGAAATGATCCAAAATCTGATAACCACGGTTGGTTCTGACCAGCCGAGCTTTTCAAAATGATGGTGTAGTGGCGCCATCTTGAAAACGCGCTTGCCGGTTAATTTAAATGAAGCCACTTGAATGATGACCGACACGGTTTCCACGACGAATAAACCGCCAATAATGGCCAATACCAGTTCATGTTTGATGATAACGGAAATCGTTCCGATGGCACTACCCAACGCCAGCGAACCTGTATCGCCCATGAAAACTTGGGCTGGCGGTGCATTATACCATAAGAAACCAAGACAAGCGCCGACCAAGGCGCCACAGAACACGGCTAATTCACCAGCGCCAGGAACATGGTGGATTTGTAAATAGTTGGCGAATACCAGATTGCCGACCAAATAGGAGATCATGCCAAAACACAGCGCAACAATTAACACGGGTACCGTAGCAAGTCCGTCGAGCCCGTCAGTTAAATTTACGGCATTACTGGCGCCAACTATGACAAACGTTGCAAAGGCGACGAAAAACCAACCCAGCTGTAAGGCAAAATCCTTAGCGAAGGGAAACACAAGTGCAGTCGCCTGGTCGCGTGGCGTTACGCATATTATGGCGACAATGGCGATCACGGCGATGACTACTTGGATCAAAAGGCGTATTTTTCCTGGCAAACCATGATGCGATCGACGCGTCAATTTTTGATAGTCATCAATAAACCCGATTAATCCGAAACCCAAAGTGACGAATAGAACAATCCATGTATAGGCGTTTGCTAAATCAACCCAAAGCAAAGTGCTGACGATCACGGCTATAAGGATCATGAGCCCGCCCATCGTTGGCGTACCTCTTTTCTTCAAATGTGTTTCAGGTCCGTCATTGCGAATGGGCTGTCCCTCGCTTTGTTGACGACGCAACCAGCTAATAATCCGCGGCCCAAAAACAAAACATATCAAAAGCGAGGTAAAGAGGGCGCCGCCAGTCCTAAACGTAATATAGCGAAACAGATTGAAAAGAATGAAATCGTGCGCAAAGGGCGATAGAATTTGATATAACAAGAGTGGTTACTCCTTAGTGTTGATTGGCTGTTTCCAAATCGATCTTCGCGCTTTCGGCTACGAGAGGTTCCGGATCTTGTGTTAAAGCAATGAGATTCTTTCTTGATGGCTGGTCATTAATATCGGCGAAAACTGCGGCAGCTTTACGGCGCAAGAACCGGTCGGAGCTTTTCATCCACTCAACGGCGCGGTCGAACCCCGCTGTAGGCGATTGATGAAGAAAGCGCATGATTTTATCCAGTTCCATTTGCCGGCAGCTTGGGTCGGTTGTCCGCGGTATGAGTATCTCGAGTTCCTTCATGCGCGTCTTATAGAGCTCGGGGTATGATGCATCATTATCGACCAGATGCCAGTCTTTCCATTGGTAAACCTTTCCCCACAGCGCCTGACAATGACCTGCGCCTTCGTATTCGGACCAAGCTTGTGGAAAAACCAGTTCCGAAATGCCGTCATTATCAAGGTCGCGTAGGGCATCGGAGATGTCTTCCACCATCCAGGCCTTAAACCTATTGATAATTGAAAAGCTGGATCCTTTTTTACCTATCACTACGATCTCATTACAGGCATGGCGACCGATCATGTCGAGAGAGGCAACCAAGTAAAAAGAGCCATCCTTATTAAAATTGACAAACTTATAACTGCAGACCTTTACATTCCAATCTGTGTCTTGAATCCTATTAATGAATTTTTCGACCTCCTGCTGTATCGGAGGGTACTTATTCAACGGTTTTTCCGCATTTATCGACCAATCAAGATCGACGATATCTCCATCGGCGAGCGCCGGCTTGGCTGCAAAGCCCATCAGCAGAATGATGATCACCGCACCGCGATACAGAGCTTGCATCGGGCTAACTCGCTAACTTGTGTTGAGGGATATGTTTTTGAAGTGCCTTTATGGCATCGACAATTATATTCATACGCATAGCGTTTGAACCTTTCACAGTAATGATATCACCATTTTGTATATCTATGGCGACATGAGGAGCCATCTCAGCGCTATCGCGCGTATAAAAGCCCTGCAACTCAGTTGGCAAGGCTTCATAGAGCTTGGCCATCATTTCACCGCAGCAATAAACGCGATCAATTTTTGCCGCGATTATATCTCGAGCAAGCTCGGCATGAAGCTGCGCCGAAGTTTCGCCGAGCTCACGCATATCGCCGAGCACCAAGAAGCGCCGTCCGTTGGCTTTTGGGGTAGCTTCCTGCAAGACGCGAATTGCCGCACGAATGGAAACTGGGCTTGCATTGTAACTTTCATCGCTGATCGTAATCGATCCCTCAGTCAGAGAAATGGCCTGGAAACCTCCCCGCCCTTCGGGTTGCCGATAACAAGCCAAGGCTGCGGCAGAGGCATCCAAATCGCCACTAGCTGTTACCGTGGCCAGAAGAGCGGCGAGGGAATTCAGAGCGAGGTGGATGCCGGGTGCCCCAAGGCGGTAATCTAGGACGCGACCAAGAATTTCGGCTTTTATTTCGCTGCCATTTTCGCCGTTTGAGTAAGTTAGGAGGCGCGCATCACTTTTGGCGTCACTGCCAAAACTCAAAATTCGCTTTAGGCCTTGCGTTCGTGCTGCGGCAACAAGTCTTGCGAAGTGCGAATTGTCGCGGTTTAAAATAGCGGTGCCGTCAGGGCTCATGCCAAGAAATATTTCTGCTTTGGCATCAGCGATCGCCTCTATCGACTTAAAAAACTCGAGATGCGCTGCCTCTACATTGGTAATCAGGGTGACATCAGGGTGGACCTGTCGCGATAAAGGACCGAGCTCTCCGGCATGGTTCATGCCGAGTTCGAACACACCATATTCGACATCGCTGGGTAAGCGAGCCAGCGACAAAGGAACGCCCCAGTGATTATTGAGACTACCTTCGTTTGCATAAGTGGCGCCAACAGCACTTAAAATTTGCCGCAGCATATCTTTGGTACTGGTTTTGCCAACCGACCCCGTGACGGCAATAATTTTGGCGCTTGATCGTTGGCGTCCAACGCGCCCCAAGTCTTCGAGTGCCACAAAAGTATCATCGACAAATATAAGCGGCGACTGTGTGGCGGCCTGTGAGGGTTGCCTTGAAACAATTGCAGCGGCGGCACCGGCGGCAAACGCGGCGGCTACATATTCGTGACCATCATGGACGGGGCCTTTAAGAGCAATAAACAGATCGCCAACGTGTATCGAGCGGCTATCGATTGAAACGCCATGCGCTTTCCAAGATTGCTCATGCAGACATTGCCCGCGCACCGCGCGTATAACTTCTTCCGCTTGCCAGGTTAATTGTGTCGTCATGCTACTGCCTCACTTAAAACATGTCGCGCCACTTCGGCGTCGTCAAAAGGTAATATTTCATCACCAATTATTTGACCGCTTTCGTGGCCCTTTCCAGCAATAATCAGTACATCGCCCTGGCGCAATCGCTCGATGCCGATTTTGATTGCGCTGGCACGATCGCTAATTTCACGCAAATCTGTGCCCGGCTTACATCCAGCGAGTACATCGCGCCTAATCGCGGCGGCATCTTCATGCCGTGGATTATCGTCTGTGACAATGACCCAGTCCGCTAGACGTTGGGCAATTTGGCCCATGAGTGGCCGTTTGCCTTTGTCGCGATTGCCACCACAGCCAAAAATCACCCCAAGTTTGGCTCCCTTATGGGCTTCAACATGGGGTCTGAGGGCGGCCAATACATTCTCAAGCGCGTCAGGTTTATGGGCATAATCAACAAAGATAGCTCCGCCGCTAGGTGTATATCCGGTCAACTCAAGCCGACCCGTTACGCCACTCACATGGTTCATGGCGGCGACCGCGGTGAGGGGGTCGTCGCCGCTGCCGACGACAATTCCCAGGGCGCAAAGACTATTCCAAGCCTGAAACTTGCCGATGATTGGTAATTGGATTTCATGGGCTTTGCCAAAGAGCTCAAATTTTACGATTTGTCCGCGCTCATGAGGCTGCAGACTATGCAATTTGATGTCCTTGCCGGCTTTTCCATAGGTAAGGGTTTTTATACTTCTGTCTTTGAGGTGGCGTGCCAGCGCCTCAAACTCGAGAATATCGGCATTGACGACAGCCACACCCGTTGGCGACAGTATTTCTGTAAAGAGGCGAAGTTTCGCGGCAAAATATTCATTCATATCGCTGTGAAAATCGAGATGATCGCGCGATAAATTGGTAAAGGCTCCTATTCCCACACGAACCTGATCCATCCGGTGTAGAGCGAGCCCATGGCTGGAAGCTTCCATGACCAGATGTGATATGCCTTTAGTGACGGCCTCTTCCAGTTGTTGGTGTAACCTTATCGTCTCGGGTGTGTTGAGGGCACTATATCTCGCTTCATCGGGCAGAATGAATCCAAGCGAGCCCATGCTAGCGCTTTTGTGCCCTAACTTCGTCCAAATCTCTCGCGTGAATTGAGTTGTTGATGTTTTACCGCTGGTTCCAGTAACGGCAGCGATTATTTTTGGCTGGTGAGGATAGAAGGTGGCTGCAATCGTTGCCAAAGCGATGCGTAAGTCTTGAGCTTTGAGTACGGCTATGTTGTTACTCAGGGGTGAAACATTGGTTCCCTCTGGTACTAGCAAGGCCGCGGCGCCTCGCTCAATCGCATCTTTGATGTAAGCGCGTCCATCATGCTGCGTGCCGGGTATGGCAACAAAAAGGAATCCGCGCTCAACCTTTCGCGAATCCGCTGTAAGTCCTAGAATCTCTTTATCTTCGCCCTGAAGCGTTAGGCCTTCACTGGACGCTATCAGATTCAACAGACGCATAATTTGATCCTTCATCAATCTGGATTCCATCCAGAACTTCGGTCCCTAACGGCTTTAATACTTGATGCTCTGCAATGGCTTCCATACTAGGCTCAAGCGGCGGAACATTAAGCATCGGCCCGATCTGGGAAACCACGCGGCTAACGGCAGGTGCCGCCACCCATCCTCCGGTTGCATACCCCTTAGTTTTAGCATTCCCTTTCGGATCGTCCACCATAGCAAAAACGAGATAGCGTGGTGCATTGAGGGGAAAAACCCCTACAAAGGAGGAAAGCCGTGCGTGGGGGTCATAATGGCCATGCGCGATTTTATCGGCTGTACCAGTTTTGCCGCCCATCATATAGCCTTCGACGTCGGCACCCTTTGCCGTGCCGCGGGTGACAACGAGCCGCATTAGTCCGCGCATCACAGCAGCCGTATGCGGCGAGATAATATGCTCAGTGTTAGTAGATTTATCTGCATGCAAGAATAAAGTCGGTCGCACAGTAACGCCATCATTCACAATAGTTGCAACCGCACTTGCCAATTGGACAGGGCTGACGGCCATGCCATGGCCGAATGAAACTGTCATGGTCGTCGCGTCATACCAATTTTTAGCCGCTGGTACCAAAGGTTGACCAACTTCGGGAAGTTCAATCGGCGCTTTTTCAGTCAAACCGAGGCGGCTAAGAAACGCCCTTTGCCGTGCGCCCCCGATCCGTTCTGCCATGTGGGCTGAGCCGATATTCGATGAATGGGTAAAAATTTCAGCGACGTTCAGCCAACGTTTTTCGGCCTCAAAATCACGAATAGTTTGTGAGCCGATTTCTATAGGGTGCACTGTATCAAATTGATCGGAGACGCGGACAACACCTGAATCTAGTACCATAGCTGTATTAAATATTTTAAAGGTAGATCCCATCTCATAAACACCCAAGGTATCGCGATTGAACATGGCTTCGTCATCGCCATCACCTGGATGTTGGGGATCAAAATCCGGCAAAGAGACCATCGCTAAGATTTCACCAGTACTGATGTCCATGACGAGGCCAGCAGCCCCGAGAGCATGAAATTCGTCTATCGTGGCAGATAATTCGTTATGGAGAATAGTTTGAAGCCGCAAATCGAGAGCAAGTGTCACCGGCTCTTGATTTTCTTCAAGCCGTGCATCGAGCTCTTTTTCCATACCGGCAAGGCCATTGTTGTCAATATCGGTGAAACCAATGACATGGGAGGTTATATTGCCTGCCGGGTAGATCCGTCGTTCATCTGGTCTGAATTCAAGTCCGGCTATGCCCAGGGCGTTCACGGCATAATATTGCTTGGGCGTGAGATGGCGTTTAATGATAGCGCAATGTTTGGCGCCATGCAGATCGTCATGTAATCTTTTTACATCGAGATCGGGCAGAACATTCAACAGTTTTTGTTCAGCTTCATCGGCATTGAGAATGTTGCGAGCGTCGGCGCAAAGCGAAATGGTAGGGAGTGAGGTTGCCAATACCGTGCCGTTTCGGTCTATTATGTCGGCACGACTAGCTACACTGTCATTGCCCGCTGGTCGTGCCAACAGCGCGTCTGAGTTATTATCATTCATGAGCGTTAGATCAGCCAAGCGCCCGGCAATAACCAGATAAGCCAGTGCAAATATTATGATTGCGGCAACGATACGCACACGGGCGACATCGAGGGCTTGTTCGGAGGGCGTGGCGAGGCGTCGCGATTTAGCTATAGGTGCAAAAAGGCCCGGCAAACTTGGTTGTTGTGTAGAATTTCGGCGCTTGTTTGTCACATCACTTGACCTCTGGATTTCAATTCAATTTAGGCCTTATCAGATGCCGTGACGCACAACAATAGTGCCAAGAACATCATGGATGAGCACCGTAACGCTCGATCAGGGCGCCAATTTGATCTGATGCCGGCTGAGCATTTTCTGTATGCTGAATATTGACGTGGGTATTGATATAGCTTGTATCTGCGTCAGCGATTTTGTTTTTAGTGGACAGCGTCAATTGTGTTGGCATAGCAAGCGAAGTCTTTACATTGGCAATGGGCGTGCCGGATACAGTCACTGAAGCCATCGCTTCTTCACGCGTGGGCAGGATTTCAGACAATGACTCAAATCTTGCAATTTGCTGGGGCGACGTCGGTCGCATAGTGACAAGATGTTTACGGGCTTCGGTTCCGATACGTGCTGGGTTGGCGAGATAAACCCACTCTGCCTTGAGTACATGCAAACTTTCTTGTTCGGCGTCAATCGAGCCATTGAGTTGATGAAGCTGTTGCTCGAGTTCGTGGACCCGATAGCTCGTATGGTACAGTCCAAGACTTGCGGCAATCGTAAGTCCAAACCAGAACAGGATCGAAGAGGCGCGGATCATGCTGCATACTCCCTGATGGCCGGTGCGTTGGTCCGTTCCGCCACGCGTAACTTAGCAGACCTCGCCCGTGGATTGTGATGAATGTCTTCAGCGGAAGGGATTTGCGGCTTACGCGTCAGGAGCCGGAAGCTTGGTGCAGGTCCACGATCATTGGCGGGAACGTGCCGTGAGGCGCCAGGGGTGAGGGCGCTACGGCGATGCAGAAATTCTTTCACGGTTCTGTCTTCGAGCGAATGAAAAGAAACGACAGCAAGCCGGCCTTGTGGCTTTAATAGCTTTTCAGCAGCTAGCAGTCCGCGGCTAAGCTCGCCGAGCTCGTCATTCACATAAATACGCAAAGCTTGAAAAGTTCGCGTTGCCGGATCGATGCCATCGCCGGATCGAGGCACGGCCCGCCTTATTATTTCCGCCAGTTGTTTGGTGAGTTTGATCGGCGTAAGGGCGCGAGCTTCAACAATGCGTTTCGCGACGCGTCGTGAATGACGTTCTTCACCAAACTTAAAAATGATATCGGCGAGTTCGCGTTCGCCTAGTTTATTGATGATGTCAGCAGCCGTAGCACCATTACGGCTCATCCGCATATCAAGCGGTCCATCATTCTGAAAAGAAAATCCGCGATCAGAAGAATCCAATTGTGGCGAAGAAACGCCGAGATCAAGGGCGATACCATCTACGCTGCTGACTTGTTCTTCAGCCAGCAGCTCGTCCATAACACCAAAATTTCCTTGCAGTAGTTTAAAGCGAGGTTTGAAGGTGTCGACGAGCTTCCTTCCGGCCACAATAGCTTCGGGGTCTCGATCGATGCCATAAACCTTAGTTTGTGCAGCCGAGAGCAGGGCTTCGCTGTAGCCGCCGCGGCCAAAAGTTCCATCGACATAAATTCCATTATCACGAGGGACAAGGGCGGCAAGGACTTCATTCAATAATACAGGCACATGGGCGAGAGGCGTCGTCATATCACAAGCCCCCGCTTTCAAGTTTGCTGGCAGCTTGCGCAATAATTTTGCTGAGTGAAATATCTTTGGCGCGCGCAGCAGATCGCGCAGCGGCATCATGTGCTGCCAGCTTCTTTGGGTCCCACAGCTGAAAGGTTTTGCGCCGGCCAACGAAGGCTACCTCATCACCAATACCGACCGTTGTAGCAAGGTTGTGCGGCAGGCTAATGCGGCCTTCGCTATCGAAAGGTACTTGGATGGAGCCACCAAAAATTGTGGTTTCGATTAATTCGTACATGTCAGGAGCGAGATCGAGTTTTTCGAGACTCTGGCTGAGGAGTTCGAGATGCGTGATCGAACAGCCATCAAGCGCCTCGTGCTGGAGCGAGCGGAAAACAACAATCCCCGTGGCATCTGGTCCCAGGGCCGCGCGGAACGAGGCCGGCACCGACACCCGTCCCTTTTTGTCAAGCCGATTGACAAAGCTGGACAGGAATACGGGCATGAATACCTCGTTGAATTAAAGAGTTAGGCAATTTTGTGGCAGAGCGCTAGCAACTGAAAACCCATGAGACGCGAACAAAATCCGTCAAGAACTGGGTTTTTATGGGATATCATGGGTATATATGGGCGGTCAAGGATAGATATAATAATTTTTTGTAAAAAATGTGGAATATCAATTAACTATTGTTGCGCCAACGAAATAATACTAGTCCTCTCCAAAGTAAAACAAAGCAAGAACAAAAACGACTATTGTTCTTTATTTGTTCTTGTTACTGAGACGCAAATTTTTGGCTCTAGTGCTGGCTTTTTGCACAATAATACTGTTCCTGACGATAACTTCAGATAAACGCAGTCACCGGACAAATTTTGAGCTAGCCTGAAGTGCCCGTAAGTCAAAATGGGGAGACAGATGAGAAGAAATATCCAGCAGGCCATTTTTTTGACAATTCTACTTGTGGAATTCACAGGCCTGTTTGCCCAAGAGGCCTTAGCTCAAGTGACGACGTCTCAAATCGACTTTGAAGCCACCAACCTCGTGACCGTTTTTCAAGGATTAAAAAATGTTCGCGATAATTATCTGCAAATCCAGATTTCGCCAAACAATTATTTGGTCGCCTTAGCCCAACAGACAAACTCAACACTGCCCAAGACGGTCATGCTCTTGCAATCAAGCATAAATGAATGTCTCGCTCACATGCAAAATTTGGAGTACGTACGTGCACAGGGCGGCCCCGCTGGACTATACGCCGATAGTGTTATCCAGAGGTTAGCTGCACAGTACCGACTTTCATGTCCGCGGAGTATCGCCGAACTTTTGAGCCGACCTTATTAAACATGCCGAAAAGTCTTCAAGTAAAAACGATTAATTTGGCCTTACAAGGCGGCGGATCACACGGCGCGTTTACCTGGGGCGTGCTTGATCGGCTGCTGGAAGAAAATAAACAGTTACAGATTGAAGGCATTAGCGGCACGAGTGCTGGCGCGATGAACGGCGCCGCTTTGTTACAAGGCTATTGTATGAATGGGGCTCAAGGCGCGCGCGATGCACTTGATAATTTTTGGACGAGCATCGGAGATATGAATTCTTTCGATTTGCCGCAACGCACGATGATCAATCAAATGCTAGGTAATTGGTGGCAGACTGATTTTAATCCGGCCGCCTTGATGCTGGATGCTATGCAACACATGTTCTCACCCTATCAGATGAACCCATTTAATTTTAATCCTTTGCGTACGCTTCTGAATAAGATGTTGGACATTAATGCAATTCGTAGCTGCGGGTCCGTTAAACTGTTTGTGTGTGCGACCAATGTTGAAACCGGGCGTGTGCGGGTTTTTGACCAGAAGGATATATCGATCGACGCCTTATTGGCCTCGGGCTGCTTGCCCTTTACTTTTCAAGCGGTCAAGATCGATGATGTGCCCTATTGGGACGGCGGTTATGTGGGTAATCCGTCACTCTTTCCCTTGATCTATGGCTGTGACAGCCCGGATATTGCCGTGGTACAAATCAATCCCCTTATACGCAAAGGCATACCTGAAACGCCGAGCGAGATTATCAACCGGGTTAATGAAATTAGCTTTAATGCGTCTCTGATAAGCGAAATGCGCGCCATTGCTTTTGTTCAACACCTCATTGATGAAGATCACTTAAAGAATGAAGAAGCGGCGAGGCTCAAACGTATGAACATTCACGAAATTAATGCCGAGGATAAACTCCGCGTCCTTGGTGCCGCCAGTAAAATGAATTGTAGTATGGATTTTCTGCTAAGTTTGAAAGAAATTGGTCGCGCAACAGCGGAGCAGTGGATGAAAGAGAATTGGGATGCTATAGGTGATCATTCCAGTATTGATATCCGCGAGACATATTTGTGATTAACTATCAAGCTGCGATGTTTGTTCCGTAGGCCCTCTATCCCATTTGATTGATGACGCGACCTCGCTTTACATTTTCGTATACTTCGGCCTTCATTCCTCCCTTCGGAGAGTTGTGGGCGATAGTTCTATTATTTTATATTTGGTGTTACCTCGTTCATCCTGGCAGCGTTATCCTCCGCGGTAATCTCCCAGATCCCGATGATTATATGTATCTGACGCAAGTGCTGGATTGGCTTAATGGTCAAAGCTGGTTCGATAATGTTCAGCACCGTCTTAATCCCCCTGCCGGCGTTCCTATTCACTTCTCGCGTCTTACGCAATTGCCGATGGCCATTTCAATCTGGGTATTGCACAGACTAGGTATGAGCGGCCTCGCTGCCGCAACGCTTACAGCGGTCATTGAACCCTTGGCCCTTTTCGCGGGATTACTACTCTCGCTTCGTTGGTTGGCTAAAAGTTTTATGCCAGCTAATTGGTCGGGAGTTACAGCCTATGTCACCTTATTTTGCACGGGTCTTACGTTTATGTTTCAACCAGGGCACGTTGACCACCATGGCCTTGTCGTCCTGCTTGTGGTGCTCGTGCTAGGTTTCATAGCGCAAGCCTTGCGGGAACCAGAAGACATTAGGTGGAGCGTTATAGCTGGAGTATTGCTTGCGTTCGGTTTGACTGTGGCCTTAGAAATTTTGCCCTGGCTCCTCATCATATCAATTTGGGTAGGATTAAGGGGAGTGATAAAGGGCGGTAAGACGGCCCGCTCGAGCCTCTATTTTGGTCAAGCGCTTTATATTGCGAGTACGACATTCCTGATTTTGACACGTCCATTTGCTACGCTTCTTGTACCCGACATTCTGACTTATTCTATCGTCTATGTAATCTTAACGGCTGGCATAGCTATATCTTTTGCCAGCGTTGCTTGTATGACTGAGGCGTCGATTAAGGGTAGGTTGATACTGGGCATCGGCATGGCAGCAGTTTTGGGCCTATTTTTCTTGCATTTTTTTCCCCAGATCATCTCAGGACCCTACGGTGCAATGGATCCAGCTCTGGCCAAAATAATGTTCAGTAGTATCGGCGAAGCCGAGCCTTTGAGCGCCCAATCGGTGTCATGGGCAGAGACATTATTACGGGTCATGGGAGGGCTAATTGCCTTGGCTGTTGCTGCTCGGTTTCTCAACCGTGCTACGGCAGATGCCCGCTGGTTGTGGGCGTTGATCGTTGTTTTGCTCGTCGTCGGGTTGCTGCTAACAATTTTTTATCAGTATCGGTTCATAGGTATGATGGAAGTGTTTAGCATCATACCACTGTCCGCCTTGCTTCAGCGCGGCTTTGCTTGGGTCGGTAGGCAATTACAGGGTCGAAAAAAAGTTTATGCCGAAATTGGATTGCTTCTTTTGGTTGGGCCTTTGCCGATGGTCTTGCTTCCGGCCGTGGTAGATGGGCGCTCCTTCAATGAAGGTGTCTTGCTATTTCCAGTTGAAGAGAGTGATCAAAGGTTTTGCGACATGCATGTCTTAGAACATGTCTTGAACGACCCCAAACTCTATGGTGATAAACCACATATCATTATGAATATGATGGGAAGTGGCCCTGAACTTTTATTTCGTACTCATCATGAAATCTTATCGGCACCATTTCATATGAACGTGGAAGGCAATATTGATTCGACAACATTTTTTTCCACGACTGATCCGACCGCAGCCGAAGCCATCCTGCGTCGCCACCATACAGACCTGATAGTGATGTGTCGTCTGCTTCCGAAAATATATCTAAGCCGAGGATCCGCGCCGCCGCGCGCAGCAACAGGTAAAATAGAAATACCGCCAACGGCCACTTTTGCTGAAAGGCTCATGCTTGGGGATATCCCCAAATGGCTGAAACGAGTGAGTATGCCCGGATTGACTAATTATGTTCTCTTCGAGGTCATGCCGCCGATGTCGTATCCTGCAGGAAAGATTTAAGAATTTTACGCTACTTCTTGCACGACATTTTGTCGATTGCCGATCTGCAATACGGCAAAGATTGCCAACGTAAGCATAATGGCAATGGCTGCGAAAATTGCACGATGCTGGTGATGATCGATTAAGATGCCAAAAAGTAGAGGTGACAAGGTAGATCCAGCATCAAGACCCGAATACACGAAACCGAATACACGACCGGTAGAGCCAGGTGGGGTAGCGCCTTTGACAAGAACATCGCGGGACGGCGAAGTAATGCCTTGGCATAGACCACTCGCAGCAATGGCAATAATTGCTGAAGAGAAAGATAACCAATTAGCTGCCACAGCGAGCATCGCCATCGCTGAAAGGGCCAATCCAGATGTTGCAATAAAAACATGGCGCGTTGTGTGATCGGCTATGACGCCGCCGAGCAATATCCCTATGGCTGAGCTAATCAAATAGGCGGAGAGCACAGACGTCGCCGCTGCAAGCGTTACATTATAAAAATCGATTAAAGCGGTTGGTGCAAAAGTTTGGACGCCAGTTGTAACGCCTGCTGTAAACAAGAAATAACAGAAGGAAAACAGAATTACCGGCATTACAATTAAACGGCGATAAGATATTTTTGCGTTAGCGTGATGGTAATGGAGATGGTGTTGATCGCTAATATAATGACGGCCATAACGAATAAATAGTAATGCTACTATCCAGCCGAAAATGCCTGCCGTTATTAGTGCAATATGCCAATTCGTGAGAAGGGCAATCCCGCCGACAAGAGTAGGCGCTGCGGCGTAGCCAATTGTGCCAGAAAAAGCGTGTACGCTATAGGCTCGGCCGAGCCTGGTTTTACTGATCTGATGTGATAGGGCTGAGAAATCGGCGGGATGAAAAACGCTGTTACCCGCGCCCAGCAATACCATGAGTGGATAAAACATCCAGAATTTGGTCACAAAAGCGCACAGCAACACACAGGTTGCCATCGTTACGATACCCAGAAGCAAGATTGGCCGCGAGCCAAAACGATCGACTATTATTCCCGCAAATGCCTGACAAACGCCAGAAACGAGAAACAAGATCGTAATCAGCGAACCCAGCTTCACATAGTTGACGTTAAAAGCACTGTGCAGCAGAGGAAATAATGGCGGCAGGCAAAGTTGAAAAAAATGACTGCTTAAATGGGCCGTTCCGATCAGCCCCATGATCATAGAATCGCGCTTTAAAAGGGAGCGGGAACTGGCAACATCGGTCATCAAAAGTCCTCAACAAACAAAATAATGATTTGTTAAAGCATGCCGATGGGTAAGGCTCAAACAAAAAAGCACGAACAAAACGAAAATCTTAGGCGTATAGAATTAAAATAATGTTTTGCCAGCTAATAGAGCTAGGGTAAGAAATACGAAAAATATGCAAAGACAGAGAAAGAAGAGAATGCGGGCCACTTCCGCTGCGCCGGCGGCAATACCCGTAAAACCAAATAAGCCCGCGACAACAGATATCACGAAAAAGAATAACGCCAGTCTAAGCATAAGCTGTTTCCAATCTGGTTTGAGCGTAACTAGGGCTGCAGAAGTTGCCAAGGAATTGTGGCCAAAAGATGCTTGCCACAGAGATCATGGCCTAATTGGGCTTTGGCCTTTGATCTAATTTTGATGGCCTTCGTTTAATAATTTATGGGTAAACAACGCTCCAGAAGAACAAGCCATGGGCCGGTGCCGTTGGCCCACCGCGACGACGGTCACAGGCGGCAAAGGCAGACTTAAATTCATCCAACGTCCACTGACCATTGCCAAGAAGAATGAGCGTACCGACCATGTTACGGACTTGGTGGTAAAGAAATGATCGTGCACATGTCGTAAAGACTATCATTTCGTTATCAGTGGAAATATCTAGTCTATCGAGTGTCTTATGTGGTGAGTTCGACTGACAATACTGGGCTCGAAAGGTTGAAAAGTCATGCTTACCGATAAGTAGCTTTGCAGCTTCTTGCATGGGTTGGAGGGAAAGCGGTTTCGGCACGTGCCACGCATAGTTGGCCATCAAGGCGAGAGGGGCGCGGCGATTGATAATCTGATAACGATACATACGCGTCACAGCGTTAAAACGGGCGTGAAAGTCCTCTGCTGCAATTTCAGCATGAACAACAACGACTTTATGTGGCCTAACATGGAAGTTCAGCGCATCACGTACCGTATCGGCGGTAGTTTCCTTGGCAAGATCAAAGTGAGCCACTTGTCCCTTGGCGTGAACGCCGGCATCCGTACGTCCGGCGACATGCAGAGTTACTGCTTCGCCTGAAAATTTTGCAATCGCCTCTTCAAGCGTCTGTTGGACAGAGATGCCTTGTGCCTGTCGTTGCCAACCACAAAAATCCGTACCATCATATTCAAGTGTAAGCTTCCAGCGCGTCATAATTTATGACCGACGGTCCAACGCAACCCGCGTAAAAATGATGCACCATCGGTTGGATTTTTTCCTGCCCGCTGGACGGTCACAAGCCGCAGGGCTTGGTGGCCGCAGGCGACGGTAAAATTTTCATCAAGGAGGGTGCCGGGCGCCCCATTTTTATGGGTGATAAGCTCGCTTACGAGAACTTTGATTGGCTCATTACCGAGAAGAAAAAAGCTTCCAGGCCAAGGCTGTAGAGCACGAACTTGCCTTTCAATCTCAGCAGCAGGCTTAGCCCAGGCAATTCCCCCATCATCACGAGACAGCTTAGCCGCATAGGTTATGCCTTGGATGGGCTGTGGTTGTGGTTTGAGGCGATTTTCCACCAAGTCTTCAAGTGCACGAACAATTAACTTCGCGCCAATGACAGAAAGTTGATCATGAAGTTGACCCGCTGATGTTGTTGGCGTGATAGGTGTGCTTTCGTGCAGCAGCATGTCGCCAGTATCAAGGCCAGCGTCCATCTGCATAATCGTTACACCTGTCTCTGTGTCACCTGCCAAAAGAGCCCGCTGAATAGGGGCTGCGCCTCGCCAACGTGGCAAAAGCGAGGCATGGATGTTGAGGCAACCGAAGCGTGGTGAGGCAAGAACCGGGGTTGGTAAAATCAGACCATAAGCAGCTACAACCGCAACATCGAGTTGATAATCACGGAATATCTTTTGTTCAGCATCGTCGCGCAAAGTCCTAGGCGTGCGGACATTCAAACCATTTTCTTCGGCAACGAGCTGAACAGGCGATTTTTGAACTTGTTGTCCGCGCCCTGATGGTTTTGGAGGTTGCGAATAGACGACAACAATTTCATGTCCCTTCGCCAGTACAGCGCGTAAGGCTGGGATGGCAAACTCAGGCGTGCCCATAAAGGCAAGGCGATATTTGTTCATTGTTTTAGAGAATGTGGTCGTCGTCGTCTTTTTCGCGCTGTGCTTTTTCGACTTTGCGGGCCATCATCTTGCGTTTCAGCGGTGAAAGATAGTCGATGAACAAAATTCCATTTAAATGATCGATTTCGTGTTGGATACATTGGCTGAGCAAATCTTCAGCCTCAAGTTCTCTCTCCTTCCCCGATTGGTCTAAATAATTCAGGCGGATGCGTTTAGGTCGTGTTATCTCAGCATATTGCTCCGGGATAGAAAGACAACCTTCGCGATAGGTAAAAGTTTCATTTTCGGATTTCCAAGTGATCTCAGGATTAGCCATCAAGAGGGCCTTGGTTCCGTTGCGCTCTTCTGAAATGTCGACAGTAATCACTCGCTCAAGTGCGCCTACCTGATTGGCGGCTAGCCCTATACCATGGCCGAGATACATAGATTCCAGCATGTCGTTCATAAACTTGCTCACACGCTTGTCGACCTTAGTGACCGGCGACGCCTTTTGACGCAAGACGGGGTCTGGGATGATACGAATGGGTATTCTTGTCATAGGCCACCATAATTTATCTGAAATTATTTTTCTCTTAAAATACGAATAAATTCAAGCGGCGTCTTCCTTGGCGGGGTTTTCGCTCTGCACCACTGTCACAAGGCGCGATTGTAGATCGATAGGCTCAATGGTCTCAGGTAAAACCCGGCCGTCTTTGGCGGCACCATACTCACGAAGGCGCAAGGCCTTAGTTAGGATATTTCGCTCAAAACTGCTAACAAAGTCATTATAGGCTTTAATGCTGCCGCCAAGTTTCCCGCCAAGATTGGTCATAAGCTCCGTCATCTTATACAAGGCGCCATAGAGTTCACCGCCGAGCTCGCCAATTTTGCGTACATTCTCATTTAAGGCTTCTTGTCGCCAGCCGTGCGCCACCGTGCGCAGTAGGGCGATCAAGGTCATAGGTGTTGCCAGCACGACCTTTTGTCCAGCGCTATAATCCATCAAATCGGCATCGCCATCGAGAGCGGCGCTTAAGAGATGTTCGCCCGGCAAAAATAAGACAACAAATTCTGCTGTACCTTCGATCTGACCCCAATAAGCTTTGTTGCCAAGTTTTTTAATGTGATCTTTGACTTGCCGCGCATGTTGCTTGAGGGCATTTTGTCTCGTCGCCTCATCGGAGCTTTGTACGGCATCCAAATAGGCAGCGAGAGGAACTTTGCTATCAACGATGATGCAGCGTTTGCCCGGCAGGCTTACGATTATATCGGGCCTAATGTCGCCTTCATCACCTATAATCGTTTGTTGTGTCGTAAAGTCGTGCGCATGAGATGACATGCCGGTCATTTCTAGAATGCGTTTTAATTGCATTTCACCCCAACGCCCGCGCGATGTTGGCGTGCGCAGCGCTTGCAGAAGTTGGCTAGTCTCATGACGTAACTGCAAATGCGTTTCACGCGAAGCAACCACCATTTCCGTAAGCTCGCGGTAGGCTCCTTCGCGTTTAATCTCAAGCGCTTGAATTTGTGCATCCATGCGTTGGAGGGATTCTTTTACAGGTTTAACCATTTCGTCGATGGCGGTAGTTCTTTTTTCAAGTGTCGCCGATGCGGCTTGTTCACTTTGTTTCAACCGGCTCTCGGCTAGATGTAAAAAAGTTTCATTATTCTGACGCAACGTGTCTGCCGCCAACGCTTTAAATTTATCAGCGAGTTGTTGCTCATTCGACAAGCGTCCTCGCGCGGCCAACCACACCGAACCAGCCCCGAGAAGGAGGCCAGCAAGAAAAGTAAAACCCAGTGTTAAAACGCTATACATAAGTGCACTTTACCACATTTTTGCTGCTTGTTAGAGGAAAAGCCAGTGTTAACTCCCTGATTTCACAGTAGAAATAAACAGTTAGAGTTAAAAAAGCGCTGCCATAATGTTTTTTCGGAATCTAATTTTTATCATGTCCCTTTTAACAACACGTTCTATTATTAGCACATGAGCGATGTGCCTGTCCAAAAACAACCTGGTTTTTTGGTCGTTCCAAAACAACAACTGGACGAGGCGCCTGACGCCTCTGGGCGACTAGCTGATCCATTTAAGGCTTTTCTTGTCACAAGAGGAATTGAAATTTCTCCATTGCCTGGTGGACCCATCAATAAAACGCAAGATAGTCATCCATCAGACAAAAGTGCCATTACTCCTCCAGTTCTGATGTCTGTAAGGCTCGCCGACATAGCCCCTACAGTACAACCGAAAGCCATAAATCGTGGTCCGACGACCGAGGAAAGAAAGTCCAAACCACTCACGCCAAATCAACAAGCCGCAGATATCCAACTAGCAGCCTTAACATCAGCCCTGAAGCCAATAGAGAAAGTTTTGGGTGTTGAAGAAGCTTTGGGCATGGTTCCTTCAATGACGGTAAGAAGACATTTATGGACTTTCAAAACAGATCCTTTGAAACGACCTCTTGTGCGAAGATCTATTTCAGCACCTTTAGCAAAATCCTTGCGTATTGAATTGGCGGCGACAGCATCCTTAACAAGTATATTATCTAAAGTGGTTAGCGAAGAATGTGGATCTTTTTATCCTCACCAAACTCATGCACATGATAATTTAGAAGAGTTAGCATACGAGGCGATTTCACATAAACTAGCAAAGCTAGAAAAATCGCAACTAGAGATTCACAGGGTAGCTCTGCATCCCCATCATCCGTGGCATGCGCTAGGCCACTCACCGATCGCCAGCCTTTTAGACAAGCCAGAGCCGAAAATTTAGATAAATAATCCAACAAAATCAGTGCCAACGAACTTATGGTTGCTCTGACATGTCACATTGTTGCCAAACTATGGCTAGACAATTCGCTCATGACCGACACAAACCCAGCTACCTTAGTCAGAGATTCAGATGCGCTTCTGGATGATGAAGTGCGGGATTACGTTGGTGTTCTTGTCGAACGTCGACCGTTTACGATTGAGTTTAAGGCCAAGGCAGATTCCGAACATATCATGGAAGGTTTCATGTCCAATTGGCCTACTGAAGATGATAGATGGCAAGGTCTTGCTTACGAAATATGTCAACGTTTCAACAAAGTTATTCGTCAACTTGCCGAGGTCTCGCAAGCCGAGGAAGTACAAATTATTGTGACAGCATCGCCAGTCCCGAAATCTCCACCACCTATACCTGAATTGCTTCCGGCTGTAGTCGCTACTATTCCCATCGAAGATGGCAAAATACATAGTCGTTTTATTAAGGCAGACTCGAAGCAACGTAACTTGATTACACCAACTGCCGGCATAACGGTTATGTGTTATCCGGTGCCAAAGCTTTACGATGACAGCGATGTACGTGAATTTGCTCTAGGAATTGATGGTGAGATCTTCAAGGATAATGGGATAGAATTGGCTAAGGAGCGCGCCATAGCAAAAGGCTCGAAATTTGCGCATGGTCTTGGGGACTTAACACCAGAGTATATCGCGGCCTCCTCCGGCGAAGACGTAAAAAAACGACACCACGGCACCTCCCCCTCTCATCTTGCTGAGGAGGCTCTCCTAGGTGGTGAGATTGCGAGAGAAGAAATCGGCAAAGTCGAAGAATTAGCCCCAGAGAATGCGCCCAGGGAACCTACTACATTTTTCTCGAGTAATACCCCAGCACAGGGCAGCCAAAGTTTTGTGAATAAGGAAGTTATCGGTACTGAACTAGCCAGCGGCGGCGAGCAAAACGTTACATATACCGAGACCCAACAAGCTAAACCTGAAAGCTCAATATCCGGATCCGATCGCAACGAAGGCAATAATCAGGCTAAGTTCGAAGAAGCTATGGGACTTGCGAGGAGTGCTAAGGAATATGCTGGTGCAGCGTTGGCCGCTCTACGGAGGGGCGATTATGCAGGCGCTGCTGCCTCTCTTGCGATGGCGAGATCAAGTGCTGCAGCGGCTATGGCTTTGGCTGCCTATATGGGAGATGAACTTGCAGGACACTTAAAGGAAGAGGTTGCGCATGCCATGGGGGAGGCGCTTTTGGTAGGACAAGAAATGCAGGCAGAAACTAGCTCTAAATTGGCAGAGAGCGATAAAATACGGCAAGCCATTTCCGAATTTAAAGAGTTGGTAGAAGGGGGCGAGAAAAGCATTAAAAATGAGGCCTCGGAGGCAAATCTTGCGCTGCAAGTAGCGGCCGCGGAAGAAATTCTAGAGCAGCAAGGCGATAGCAATGAAGCTCAAGCCGAAATTCAAAAGACGGCTATAGAAGTTACGCAGGCTGAAGAAGAACGTTTATCAAAAATAACAGAAGAAGAAAAAGAGCAACAAATTGAACCCCGCTCAGCCGATGTTGAGGACGGATACACAAATGCCATAGTGGCAGTAGAAGCAGAAAGTTCAGAAGAACAAGACGTCAAACAACCTATCAAGGAGCTTCAGGCAAGACATGCTCCCGAACCGATTGCGAAACATTTGCAGGCGAAGGTTAAAGATAAATATACAGAGGATGTTATCAAAGGAAGATCTGTGGTTCTTCTAGCAGATAGTAAAAATCGAGATAATAGTTTTGCCGCAATAGACAAAACTCGTGAGGATGATGAGAGAAGAGCGAGTGAGAAGGGGGCGAAGAAGACAGCCAAAAATGATTCTACGAGAGACGATTATGAGAAAGCATTGTATCCCGATAAGAAAGGCATAACGCAGGAGGCGGGGGGTCTGAAGAAATTTGCCGATGCTGCAGAAGAGGCGGCGTTAGGACTAGCCGGAGCCATCTCTTTTGAGGAAGCAGAAGCTCAAGAAGAAAAAAAGCCCACCGAGAAAAAAGGTGGTGGCAGCGGTGGGGGTGGCGGTCCAAGTGCGGGCGAAGAATTACGCTTAAGGGAGGCAGCCCAACGCATCAAACGTGAGCCAGCCATTAGCATCGAGCGGCATGCGCAAGCGGTTGCGGACCCAGGTCCCGCTAAAACACAAAAAATGGGCGTTTCAGCGCCTAAAAGAACAGCCGAACTTAATGCTAAACTTGTAGAAAAGCCGTCTTCAAGACGATCTCCTGATACGCAATCTGCGCGCAAAAGAGCCACAAAAAAAGCACCCGCACGTGATCGGTTGGCCAAAAAAAGAGCACTACCCAGTAGAATGTCGCGAATGAAGGCAGCGCCTGTACCCTTAAGAGCCCGGGCCTTTGCTAAGTTGCCGGGCACGGAACCTGAGCCGGAATAATTTTTTCAAGAACTTACCAATGAACCCGGCTATTGCCTTGAGCAGGGTCTGGCCTTACCATAGAGGCGTGCAGCTTTTTTCTAACATAATCTTTTATCCTGCTTTGCCGAACGCAACAGAGAGTTGAGATTTGCCCTTACTCGCTGAAATCGGCATTGTGTTGTTGCTCATTCTGCTGAATGGCTTTTTTGCCATGTCAGAACTGGCAATAGTTTCTGCGCGCCGCGTTAGGCTGAAGCAACTGGTTGATGAGCAACGCAAAGGGGCCTGGTTGGCTTTACAACTAGCCGAAGACCCATCCTCTTTTCTCTCAATTGTACAAATTGGCATGACCCTGAACAGCGTTCTTGCTGGCGCGTTCAGTGGCGCAACCTTAGCTACACAATTTGCCGAATATCTCAACACAGTTATCTGGATAGCGCCTCATGGTGAGGGGGTCGCTCTGGCGGTGACTGTGGCCGGCGTTACATATCTCAATCTTGTCTTCGGCGAGCTTTTGCCAAAACGTATTGGTTTGTCATATGCCGAAACAATCGCTGTGCGTGTTGCCCACGTCATGGGATTTTTCTCACGGCTGGCGGCCCCGATTGTTTGGACACTAAAGCAATCAACAGAAGTTTCCCTCAGACTTCTTGGCCTCGCCAACCCGACACATGTATGTGTGACCGAGGATGAAGTAAAAGGCTTGATCGCCGAGGGGGCTGAGACAGGTGTATTTCAACCAGCTGAGAAAGAGATGTTGGAAGGTGTTATGCGTTTGGCTGATCGCACAGTACGTACGATTATGACGCCGCGGCTCGATATGGTTTGGTTGGGTATAGAAGAGTCCGCATTAGAAAATAAAAACATTATCCGCTCCAGCGGCTACAGTCGATTTCCTGTGGCGCGCGGTGATTTAGAAGAAATTCTAGGCATAGTCCATGCCAAGGACCTGCTCAATGCCAGTTTTGAAGGACGACCGCTCGATCTTAAAACGCTCATACGGCCACCATTGATCGTGCCAGATACAACACCCGTGCTGCGATTGCTTGATCAATTTAAACAATCAGGACAACATATTGCGATTGTGGTTGATGAGTATGGCAGTGTCGAAGGCTTGGTATCGATTACAGATATTCTTGTCGCAATTACCGGTGAATTACCGGAGCGAGGACAGGATACGGGTGGTGTTCCTGTACAACGTGAAGATGGCAGTTGGCTAATCGACGGCATGACACCGATAGATGAAATTGAAACTTTGATAGGCTTAAAGAATATGCGCGGTGATGGCGATTTCCATACGCTGGCTGGCTTTGTCGTTGATAAACTAGGGCGGTTACCCTTGGCCGGTGATTACTTCCATTGGGATGAGGCGCGTTTTGAGGTCGTCGATATGGATGGCCGGCGTGTGGATAAAGTTATTGTCCATCCACCTGTGAAAGTTGAGCCACAGCTTGATTTTGGGAAGTAAGCGAAGTGTTGCCGCGAAATTTTTGCGGTAATGCGTTGACCATCGATGTATATAGCGCGGCCCAATAGGGAAGGGTTTGTACGGATAACATGCCGGCCCATAACACAGCGTTCTGGTTTTGAATATTGAAGCTGACCAGAACAGAAGAAGCGCTGACAACGAGTAAACAGAGTAATCCTATTTCTTCCCGCGCCATAAGAATGCCTTGAATTGCAGCGGGTCTGCCTTCGCATTTCGGCGTTCTGAAAAACGGCCGGTTTGAGGTAAACAAACCCTGCCAAACAGCGCGGCCAACAGCATGGGTAAGGGCTAGACCAGCTATGGCGGCTTCTATTCTGTCTCGTAGTCCACACTTAACACGCGCGTGGTAGAGCCAAAAACCGGCAGCGATTTTGAAAACAAAAACACTAAGCGTCGGAACAAGAAAGACAGCAGGGGGAAATTCTACTAACCTAAATAGTAACAAGCATGACCAAATAATCGCAGCACTCGCGAATACGATATGAGCCGCATCAGCGAACCATGGCAGCCATCCAGAAACAAAATGGTAGCGCTGACCTCGGGTCAAGGCCTTTCCGTCTGGTGATAGTGCCCGCCAATGGCGCTTTAGAATTTGCACGGCACCATAAGCCCAACGGAAACGTTGTGATTTGTATCCGCTAAAGCTATCAGGGACAAGGCCACGGCCAAATGAATGGTTCAAATATACAGCTTCGAAACCATTTTCGAAGAGGCGTAGACCAAGCTCAGCATCCTCGCAAATACACCACTCAGCCCAACCGCCAACATTTTGTAGTGCAGTCTTACGGATTAAAGTCATTGTACCGTGTTGAATAATGGCGTTGCGCTCATTCCGTTGTACCATGCCAATATGAAAAAACCCGGCATATTCCCAATAACACATGCGCTTAAAGTGATTATCATCTATATCGCGGTAATCTTGGGGGGCTTGGACAAAAGCAACTTCCTGTTTTTCAAAATATGGAATTGTTGCGCGTAGCCAATTTGGTGAAACGACATAGTCACTATCGATAACGCCTACGATGCTTGTGTCTGAGGCTGTTTGTGCCAAGGCAAAATTGAGAGCGCCAGCCTTATAGCCCGGCCATTCTGGCAAATGAAAGAAGCGAAATCGCGGTCCCAATGTCGTGCAATGTTCCTCAAGTGGTTTCCAAACAGCTTCATCTTTTGTGTTGTTATCGATAACTAAGACTTCGAGGTTGGGGTAATCCAATCGAGACAAAGCATTTAGCGTTTCGATAACCATGTGTGGAGGCTCGTTATAGCAAGGGACATGGATTGAAACTTTGGGTGCATCAGCCGATGGCATCCAGTCTTGAGGTTCAAACTGACGGCGTCTTTGACGTGTCCACATAACTTCTGTCAGCTCAAAACCATCAACCAACAAGAGGGCAAGTAAGATGATTTGTGCCGCAATAAGCGCAACCCAGGCAAAGGTATTGCCATTGATAATGTTCTCGCTTAGGGCCGCCATTGTTGCCCACACCAAAATTGAGGCTACAGTTTGAATAAGTCCGGCATAAAATAATTGTCCACGGAAGCGCAAATCTTGCCGCCGTCGGACAAACCATTGGATAGGATAAAGTGCTAACAGTGAGGCGACGATACAACCTTCTATCCAACGTGTGGATTCAACAACTATTCCACTCATCGGAAATTTTGGTTGCCGATCAACGTTCCATAATCCCCAGTGGGCACCAACGCTGCCTTCTATGTTTCTCTTCCAAGGTGTGTCAAATGCTTCAATGATTGAGTAATCAATTCGTTCTTCGTTTGCGACGTTAAGAAAATTACGAATAAACTTTGCTTGATTAATCTGGGATGGCTCGGCGCCTCTGACCCATTGCCCTTCGCTTGGCCAGCCTATTTCACCAATGAAGACATGTTTGCTCGGGAAAGCCGTACTTAATTGCCGCCATCTGTAAAGCACATAAGCTACGGCATTATCGACTGGTATTCCCTCCCAGTAAGGCAAGATATGAACGGTAATGAAATCAACGGAATCTGCCAGTTCCGGATATTTGAGCCATATATGCCAAGGCTCTGCAGTAGAAACAGGAATATTGACTTGGCGCTTAACGCGTTCAATGAAAGCAATCATCTCCTGAACCGTTATATCGCCGCGTAGCAGGGCCTCGTTGCCAACCAGTACGCGCTTGATATTTGGGTGAGCATGGATGACATCAATGAGATGCGTTACTTCCTGTGCGTTGGCTGCGTTATCTCTGGAGAGCCAGGCACCGACCATGATGTCGAGATTATAATGCTCGGCTATTGCTGGAATTCTGTCCAATCCATCGCTGACACCATAGGTACGAAGAATATTAATGTGCTGGGCAAGAAGCGCCATATCGTGATCGATATCCTGATCGGATAACCTATTGGCTTCATCGCCAGCTTGATAGCCGCTATAGGACAGTCCGTTGATGTTGCCGCCCCACGACATCTCACTTGCACCACGATTGACAATGGCCCACGCAGCAAAATTGCCTAACAGTACGAGTAGGATGACAAGCGCAAGATTTTTATAAGTCAACATGAGACATATATCGGAATACAGATGTTAGGCTACAGAATAAGAAAGCATCATTTGGAATAAAAGTATATTCAATGCCAGCAGCTAGATCTGACATCTAACAATCGTCTACCGTCAGCAAATTAAGAAGGCCCCATCTGGCGGGACTTTTCGCCTAGCGTATTCACCAAGGCTTCAAAGCCATCGTGATTGACGATGGAAGTGAATTCTGCACGGCGAGTAGCAAGTTCACTAATTGTTGCGTCTAAAAAGACATCAACAATGCGATACTTACCATTTTCATCCTGGCGCATGAGATAATTCAAGGCTACAGGACCACCTTCCCGTGGCGTTAGTTTGGTTTCGACAATCACGCCACCCCCGGCTGCGGGCTCTTCGCCGATGATGTCAAACTTCTCACCATCATATTTGCTAAACTGGCTGGCATAATTGGCCACACTGAAATCTGAGAAGGCTGATATTAATTGTTGTTGTTCATCCACTGTCGCTTTACTCCACACCAGCCCCACAGCCATCCGTGTCATGAGCGGTAGATTAAAGGAAGCCTTGATGACTGGCTCCATTTTTTTATATCTTCCCGCAAAACCGAGTGTGCTTCCTTGTTTCATCGTATCCACAAGTACCGTATAGAATTTCTCAACGACCGTTGAGGCTGGGCTTTGTACAGCAAGCATATCATCAGATTTGTGCGAAGCGGCCAAAGCAACAGGTATATGGGCGCATACGCCCATGACAATGACGAGGCTGGCAAGGATTTTTGCGTATCTCATTTTATTACTCGTATCTTCATTGGGTTCTACTTTAATGCCTTGATGGCGCCTAATTTCGGCAAAATTATGCCCGTGCCACGACCACAGCTGCTGCCGCCTCTTCTTGGCCTAGGGCTTCAAGTACCTTGGCAACGATATGTCGCGCGTTTAGGCCCGCCTGCTCATATTGCTTGCCTGGCGCATCTTGGTCCTGGAATTGATCTGGCAACACCATCGGGCGAACTTTAAGGCCACGATCCAACATACCCATGGATGCCAAATGATGAAGGACATGGCTGCCGAAGCCGCCAATTGAGCCTTCTTCTATTGTGATCAGCACTTCATGCTCTTCTGATAACTGTTCAATCAAGTCGAGGTCGAGCGGTTTGGCAAAACGTAAATCCGCAATTGTGGTGCTAAGGCCACGTGCATCCAGAACTTCAGCTGCTTTGCGACATTCATTTAAACGTGTGCCAAGATTGAGTAGGGCTACCTTAGTGCCCTCTTTGATAATGCGGCCTTTACCGATCGCGAGAACCTGGCCGCGTTCAGGCAATTGAAGTCCCAGGCCTTCGCCGCGCGGGTAACGAACAGCAGATGGCGCGTCATCGATAGCGGCAGCGGTTGCCACCATATGCATAAGTTCTACTTCATCGGCTGCCGCCATGATGACAAAGCCCGGCAAACAACCAAGATAGGCTAGATCAAATGAGCCGGCGTGGGTAGAGCCATCGGCACCAACGAGACCAGCGCGATCCATCATGAAACGTACCGGCAATTTTTGAATTGCAACGTCATGGACGACTTGGTCGTAAGCGCGTTGAAGAAAGGTCGAATAAATTACACAAAACGGCTTGAAACCCTCACAGGCCAGACCAGCCGCAAATGTAACTGCGTGCTGCTCAGCAATGCCTACGTCAAAGGTTCGTTCGGGAAATTTCTTGCCGAAGATGTCAAGGCCAGTTCCAGATGGCATTGCCGCCGTGATCGCTAGCACGCGGTTGTCGTGCTCTGCTTCTTTTATCAGTGCCTCGGCAAATACTTTTGTATATGTCGGTATTGAGGGTTTTGGTTTTTCTTGCGCTTTTTCTTCCGCTGTTTTTATAACGTTAAATTTTGGTGCAACAGCGTGCAATTTATCGGCAGATTCTTCTGCCGGTGCATAACCGTGGCCTTTTTGTGTAACGACGTGAATAAGAACTGGGCCGCCTTGTGGATCATCGCGGACATTTTCTAGGACGGGCACGAGATGATCGAGGTTGTGACCATCAATGGGGCCGACATAGTAAAAGCCAAGCTCCTCGAACAAAGTGCCACCGGTAACCATGCCCCGTGCATAATGCTCGGCCTTACGCGCAGCCTCTTTAATGCGGCGGGGAAATATGCTGGCAAACTCTTTCGCGATATGACGTAGACTTCTATATTCTTTCGACGACACAATGCGCGATAAATAAGCACTCATGGCACCAGTCGGAGGCGCTATCGACATATCGTTATCATTGAGAATAACAATGAGCCTTGAATTTGACGCCCCTGCATTATTAAGCGCCTCATAGGCCATGCCGGCGCTTACGGCGCCGTCACCGATGACAGCGACAACATTATTCTTTTTGCGTTTGAAATCTCTGCCAACGGCATAACCGAGTGCTGCCGAAATAGAAGTTGAACTATGCGCTGCACCAAACGGATCATATTCACTTTCACTGCGTTTGGTAAATCCGGACAAACCGCCGCCTTGACGCAGAGTGCGGATGCGGTCACGTCGTCCGGTGAGAATTTTGTGTGGATAGGCTTGATGGCCAACATCCCAAATCAGAATATCGTCAGGCGTATTGAAGACGTAATGTAAGGCCACGGTTAATTCAACAACACCAAGACCAGCACCGAGATGGCCGCCGGTGACAGAAACAGCGTCTATGGTTTCAGCGCGCAGTTCATCTGCTATTTGCGGTAGTTGATCTGTATTTAGTTTGCGCAGATCAGCTGGAATTTTTATGGCATCAAGAAGATGGTTGGAAAGTTTGCCAGGCACCTGAGGCTTAACATCGGTGGCTTCAATTTCACATTCCTGTAGAATGTTGGTTTCGCGCTGCGAAGCCAAATTGTCGCGGGACATACCAGTGGCTTTCGGTGGTGTGGTCAAGCGCTTCTCCCCCTGGAATGTGCATCGCCAAATCTCTCTGCCCTTGGAATGGTTTAAGGTCGAGATTTTGTGCGTAGTCGCTACTCATACCACTTCGTAGTGACGAGCCGGAATGATTAGCCTTTTCGAAGGCAAAATTGCAAGGTGTTCGTTACTTTCATGCCACAGAAATTTATTGGCTTTAATACACTAACCCATTGATATTAATTAATATATTGTTTTGCCGCAAGAAAATGCCGCAGCCAGTCGTCTTGTAAGCCCCAATTGCCTCGTAAGATATAGCTGGGGTGAAACGTTGCTATAACGGGTGCAGTAGGATGGAGGCGCCCTTTCAGCTCATGGCCGACTTTGGCTAGAAGTCCGTTTTCACCGGTTAATGCCCACATCGGCGTACGGCCAAGAGCAACTATAATTTTAGGTTTAAGATTAACAAGTGTTGCTCGCAAATGCTCGATTTCTTCTGCAAAATCGGCGCGACACCAAGCACTGCCAAATTGGCCAAATTTTTCTGCAACCTTAAGGTTTCCCTTATTGGCGGCACGGCGGGAAGTGAAAAAATGATCGATTTTGTTACCGGCTGGTTGATATCTGAATACGTTAGCTACGAGACACGAATGTCTATCAATTTCTGCCTTTTTCAGCATTTTATCTAAGAGCTGACCGCTGCGACCAACAAACGGATGTCCAAGCCTGACTTCATCTGCTCCTGGGGCTTCGCCAACAAGGGCAAGACCACTCCAGCTGTTTGAATTTGACGGAAGGTCATATTCGACCTTGGGTAGAACCGACATTATTTCAACTTGGCCCTCTAATTTGAAGCTATGTTGATGCATTACATTTCCTGTTGCAGCGCAAAAAGAGACTCACCTAACAAACCTATTCTATGAGATTAAATTCTCATCTATCTGATTTCAAACATTATATTTTTTCTTGTTAGACTCTTCCAAATTACATATTGTTGCAGTGCGGGATAAACATCTCCCTGGTGTCTCCCGTAACGCGATTGTAGCGTTTCCTCCCTAACCTTGGGGCCGCGGCTAATACCGCGGCCTTTTTTTTGTCGTGATGACCAGTCAGTTGAATTGTTCGTCACCGCCGCGTTGCTTCGCGAGTTTAGGAATGCTACATCGCGACCTCCAATCGCGCTAGTCGTGTGATATAATGTGGTAGCGTTATAGATTTGGGTGCGTAGCTCAGCGGGAGAGCACTACCTTGACATGGTAGGGGTCACAGGTTCAATCCCTGTCGTACCCACCAATCCTTTCAATGGATTAGTGGTGATTTGAGTAAACGTGAAATGGTTTTGTGTCAGTATCCGTGTCAGTTAAAAAGTTAATTCTTGTGGTGCTTCGTGTGTTTAAATTTCACGGTTTTACACGCCGTGTTATTATCCTGCTGGCGGCGTAATAAAGTGGCCAAGAGCCCATGCATTAAGATATTTGAGAAAATCCGTGTCTCTTAAAATAAGGCGCCCAAAGCCGAGAAATTCATTTAAAATGATAGCAATGTGTTGAAGGGGACGTTCCTTACATAAATTTTCAAGAATGATGCCGACACAAGCCATTCGAAGAGTTCTCGGCAAAGAGTTATCATTCCATATTTCCTTTATCGCGGTCAAAGCTACCGTGAGGTGAGAACGAATATCCGCTCTAGCACTGCCGAGTCTGCTGGTCATAATTTGAAAATTCTTAGGTACAGACAAGTCTGTAGGATTACCTAATGACCATCTCAATAGCTTTGGGTCAACTGATATAAAATCAAATCCAGATCGAATAAAATTTACTACCGCTTGGCCATATTTATCATACGGCAATTTATTCTTTTCTATTGCCTTCATAAGGATAGGCTGAAGCCATGTAGCTTCAATACCAAATCCTGTTTCCCCTAATCGACGCAGAATCATGTCTTCGGAAACAAAAAATGCGTCCACTACTTTGCGCCGCCAAGAGGTCATCCAGGAATTCACTACCACCTTTTTCCATAATCTGACTTAGTTGTGGTGATGGGTCGGACGTTCCCACGGCAGGCAAAACGGTGGCATTCTTCTTTATCCACTCTAAATCGCCTTTAAGTATCTCAAGTGCCTGCCTCTTGTCCTCCGGAGCTAGCTCTTGCCGGTATACTTGGCCATCTTTCCAGATAAGGGAGTTGTCCATTTCACCTAATCTGCTTTCGAGGTCATGAATATCTTGTTGGATTTGTGACACTGTTCCGGCGGTAATTCCAACAGAACCGAAGATCTCAACAAGTGCATCTTGGACTCCCAGTTGTAGGACCACATGAAGAGTAATGGCATCAATTACACATCCTTTTCCTGCGCTCTTTTCGATAGACGCCAGAGCAGCATTACGTTCTGGATGAAGTCCGTCACAAACTTTGATGGTCTTCCCTGCGGTGATCAACCACTGGAGGGTATAGATCGGGTCTATTCCTTGGAGCGCACCCGCCAAGGCTATTGTGAGATGACCTTCGCTATACACATCGGCAATTTTGTCTGATGCATCGGCCCGCGCACGAACCTTATCAAATATTGCTTTATGTCTATCTGGACCCGAACCTATGCGGACGCGCTGTAACGCATTTTCCTCTGGGAATAGATAAGGAAAATCCCGCATTAGTTCGTGAAGTGCGTGCAGTTCTTTCGGTTTGATTCCGCTTACGGTTCCTTTTGTTCCATCTGGCATTATCAATTCATCGCCAATGGATTTTTCCATAAGCTCTTTTGCTAGTCTGTGGTCTGGAGCCAGATATTTATTAGAGGGCCTTAATGTTGGGTCTGGCTCAATGACAAATGTTTGTGCATTATTGTCTTCATCCTTCAGCTCGACGGCCATATTCACGTCAACTTTGCCCGGAGAGATGTTCAGCTCATTCGTATGCCCAGGACGCATGAGAAGGCCAAAATAGAACAAGTTGACCTGAGAATTAGACTGCTCCTTAAGGAGAGTTCTATATCCCAAGTCGTAAGCTTCAAGCCAATCGCCAAACGCCTCCTTATATTGGGCAAATTTCATGAATTGCTCAGGCGAGCCGTCGAATTCTTTCGGTGACCTTGCAACCTCTTTTTTCAGCTCTTCTGTTTTTTCGTGCCGTAAAAGGATTTGTAGAAACTGAAGCTCTGACTCAAGGCTCCGCGGATTGAGGGCCATGTTTCGGCGCAATATTTCTTCGGCTTTCTGAGAGTCACCAACTCTAAGCGCGAGCGCTGCAGCTGCCTTCTCATAATATAGCATTTTTTTCAAATCATCTGGCAAAGAAGCCAATAAATCTCCAGCCGTAACTCGTCGGTCTGCGTTGATGGCAGATGCTATTAAGGTTCGTAGCGCAGGTGCGTCATATTTAGTCGCAACATAGCCATTAAGGACGTCCACTACATCGCTTATTCGTTGACTGCCACCCAAAGCATTTGCGACCATAAAGCGAGTCGGAAAATCAGTAGTCGGCTTTAATTTAGATAGTGCCTCATCAAGATAATTTTCAGCATCTGCATCCCCATTTTCATTTTTGACATGATAAATTGCTAGCGATGATTGCGGGTGGTCAGGCATTAGCTTTGCCAGTCGTTGTGCTTCCACCAACGCCTCGGTATAGTTTTTCTCTACAAGAAAACAGTCTATAGTGCTCAAGGCGGCAGCAATTACGTCCGTTTTGTCAGAGTATGTTTCTCGGTTGTTTAATATCTCTCGTGCCTCCATTGGGGCAGTTTTGGCCCGCATATCGGCTCGAAAAATTCTGTTTTTAGGCGAATCGGATAAAGTATCCGCGAGCTTAATTGCCTCGTCTCTTTGACCTGCATCTATGTATAGAAGCAGCCGAAATCTTTTTGTCTCTTCGGCTTTAAAATCAGGCGCGAAAGCATCATCAAGAAGTTTGGCGGCTTCTTTCTTACGCCCCACCACGGCATAAGCTAGCGCAGCATTATGGGCGGCTGGTTCGTCAGCGGGCGTTTCTAAGGTTGACGTTTGTTTCCAATGCTTTTCGAAAATTTCGGCCGCCGACAGTATTTCCGTCTGAGTTGGCAATTCGTCACTTGCCGCCCCCAATGCTGAAGGGTCACGACCTATAACGCGCTCAAGCGCTGCTTCGGCATTAAGGAGTTGAAGTTTAAGATTGTCGGGATGCTCCTTAATGGCTTCTGCTGTTTTTGCAACCCATTCCCTATTAACATCCTCTCGCAGAGCCACTATTCTATAAACAATAAGGTCCGGATTGGATTGCTGGTTTGGTGTTAGATGCGCCCATAAGTCATTGACTGATTCACTACTGTCTCGTGCCTGAAGTCGTTGCAAGGCTACATTAGGATCATCTGGGAATTGCTGGACAGCAGTTTTTGCAAATTCCCAAGCTTCTTTATTTTGCTTCTTTATTAACAACCCAGCAATTTTGTTTGCGGCGGCAGCAGGGTCATTTTTATCGAACTCATATGCTTCAATAAACATATCTGCTGAGAGTTCATAATCCCGCAACCGATGATGTGCTGCGGCTATGTTTGCAAGAATACGGAATTTGATTCGGGGCGTTGCCTCGTTCCATGCTTCCTTTTTTAATTTTTCTAGCAAGCCTATAGCGGTTCTCGACTTACCCGCGTTGATTAAATCTCTGTAGCCGTCTATTTGACCATTTATATGTTTATTAAGAGCGTCAGAAGGTTGCTTGGTTTCAGCAACTAGCATTGAACATACCATGGACTGAATGGCACTTAACTGCCGAGTATGTTCTTCGTTAGTTGTGCTCTGTTTCTTATCCTGTTCAGCAAGAAGCTCTTTTATCTGCTCCGCGTCTTGCGATACCTTCTGCGTGCCGGCAAGGATTTGATCCGAGAACATGGTTGCGTCGGGATGAAACTCTCTTAGAGCCTCCGGGAAACGGTTAATATCAAGCTGTAATTGCCCCCACCCTAAGACAGTGATCTTAAGATCTCGTCCCTTTGTCTTAAGTTCAAGCTCTAGCAGTCGCGCGGCCTCCTGAATCTTTTGGTCGTCGGGAGCCGTAGTAATTAAAACAAATTCATCTAAAGCTGGTTTAAACTTCTCGCTCTTTTTTACTTCTGCGCGCAATTCTTTGTCAGATACGGCGCCGCCATAATTTCCGTCTTTTCCTTTGCATTGGATGCCCACCAGAACGCCGCTTCCATTACGACGCCCATAGATATCTACGCCATGCTGCTCTTGCCCACTCCTGCCGTTCATTTGGGTATTTGGGTCGCTCAAGAGGAGCCGATAAAGCGTGTGCGACTTACGCTCAAACGCCTGCCAATCTTTAGGAGGTGACAACGATACTGAGCTGTATTCGGCCATTGCGCGGTTAATCCCAACTTTATGAATAGTTTTACATTATTGGAGGTATGACCCGCAGATTCAACGTTGATCGTAGTGTCTTATTAAAATATTAGCCCATCCCCCAATAAACTTATTAAAATTTATTATTGAGTACTAGCCCAATGTATTCTGTTTTATACCTTTTACTGTCCTTGAAATGCTTGCTGGACGTCTTTCAAGCGCCCCCTTCGCTTCCACCAAAAAGCTTGGATTATGATGCGCATAAATCCTTTCTGTCGTCCTCGTGCTCGTATGCCCCAAATA
>JABDFY010000014.1 GCA_013286365.1 Alphaproteobacteria bacterium | reverse complement strand
TCATCTTCTACGAGACGATACTTTGAGCTGTGACCAATAGCGCACCCAAAAAAGAGGCCGTAAACCCATCAGCGGGTAACGAGCCCACAGCGGCACCCGTTCAAACGCCTGGATTGACAATTGATCAGGCGTTGGCGGCCGCCTATGGCCATTGGAACGCCGGTCAAGTTAATCAAGCTGAAATTTTATGCCAGAAAGTTCTTGCGACTTGGCCCGAGAACGGCGAAGCGCTGCATCTCCTCGGCCTTATGGCACTCAATTGGGGAAATCTCGATCTTGCCATCGACTATTTACGCCGTGCCTGCCGAACACCACGTGCGCCGGCTACTTATTTCAGCAACCTAGCCGAGATGTGCCGGCGCAAAGGCCTCCTTGAAGAAGGCGAAACAGCAGCACGGCGTGCCGTAGCGCTTGATCCCACTATGGTTGGGGCTTGGAACAATCTTGGTATTCTCTTGCAAGAAGAGGGAAAATTTGAAGAAAGTCTGAGTTGCCTTGAGCGCGTCATTACCTATAAGCCCGATTATGCTGAGGCCCATAATAATCTCGGTAATACATTAAAAAAACTGGGGCAGTTGGATCGCGCGCGACAATATTACATGAAAGCGCTTGAATTAATTCCCAACTATCCTGAAGGTCACAGTAACTTATCCAATCTACTCAAAGAACTTGGCGATATCGAACAAGCCGTTACAGAAGCAAAGAAAGCAATCGAGATTAATCCTCGTTTTGCCGAGGCCTACATTAATGCATCGGCCGCAGAATCCGCGCGCAACAACCACGAAGAAGCCTTGCGGTGGCTTAATGCTATGCTCTCGTTTGCTCCTAACAATGCCTTAGGTCTGTCCGCCAAGTCAGGAGCCCTTCATAAGCTCGAACGTTTTGATGAGGCGCTCGAAGTTGCCCGGCAAGCCATTATGGCAATGCCGGAAAGCGGCGATGCGTATAATGCGTTGGGACAAGCCCAACAAGCCTTGGGGTTCTACGACAAGGCCTTAGAGTCGTTTGAAAAGGCAGCAAGTCTCGTTTCAACGATACCCGAACAGGGGTTGTCCAACAAAGCCCTTCTCCTGATGGAAATAAATAAACCAGATGATGCGCGTGCCGCCTTTGCGGCTGCCGCTAAAATAAATCCACGCTCGGCTTCTGTTTTATTTAACGCGTCAGATCTTAAAACATACCGGCGCGACGATCATGAAATTGATCACATGGAAAATTTGCTCAGCTCGAACCAAGTGCAAAGTTTTGCTGATAAAATGGCCCTACACTTTGCGCTTGGTAAAGCGTGGCTAGATGTAGGTAATGCCGATCGCGCCTTTGAGTATTTCAACAAAGGCAATGGCATGAAACGGTCGACAATTACATACGATGCCGAAGCAACTACACGCTGGCTGGAATTTATCGCCCAGTCTTTTCCGCCATCTCTTTTTGAGCGTATGAAAGAAGCTGGTTTTCGTTCCAAACGACCTATTTTCATCATTGGCATGCCGCGTTCCGGCACAACGCTGGTGGAACAGATCCTTGCGGCGCATCCAGATGTATTGGGTGCCGGCGAACTATCAACCCTACGTCAGCTTTTGATGCCCATGAAACCGCCCGAAGGCCGCTTGCTCAATTATCCTGATAGTGTTCACGAATTATCGCCAAATGACATCGCCTATTTTGGAAAAACATATATCGCGGAAACTGATAAATATGCACGTAACAACAATCGGGTCGTGGATAAAATGCCGGCCAATTTTCTCTATGCCGGTATGATAGCGCTTTGTTTGCCGGAGGCGCGCATCATTCATTGTCGTCGCGATCCCGTGGATACCTGTTTATCTTGTTACACTAAATTGTTCTCTGCCGAGCAACATTTTTCTTATGATTTGGCTGAGCTTGGACATTTTTACAATGCTTACGCGGGTCTTATGCAACACTGGCGAAAAGTTTTTTCGTCTGAACGCTTTATTGAAGTGGATTATGAATCCGTGGTTGAAAATTTAGAAATCGAGGCTAAACGCATGGTTGCGTTTTGTAACCTGCCGTGGGACGAGGCTTGCATGAAATTCCACCAAAGCAGTCGGCCTATTCGAACGGCAAGTGTCAACCAAGTGCGGCAACCCATTTACAGTCGCAGCGTTGGTCGTTGGAAAAAATATTCACAACACCTCTCGCCCCTGCTGGATGCCCTCAAAATTACGGTACCAACTGGTCAAGTATGACACTCTCACCGGCACAAGATCTGACAGTTATTGAAAATCAAGCGCGCAGCCTTTTAGCCTCCGGCCAAATTCAAGAAGCCGAAATCTGCGTGCGGCCTGTTTTAGCCAAAGGTTCCGCACCCATCAGGCTATGGAGGCTTATGATTGCTATTCTAAAGCAGCAAAGGCGTTTTAGAGAAATGGGGCAAATTCAATCAATGCTTGTTGATGCCTCGCCGGGCGATCTATCTCTGCGCTTTGATCTTGCCGAAACCATGTTGATGTTGGGCGAATTTCAGCGCGGCTGGCATGAATATCATTATCGCTACAGCTTGCCGCACACGGTGCGTATTGAACGCAAAGTACAAATGCCGCGCTGGGACGGACGGCCCATTCCCGGCAAGACCCTGCTTATTCACGATGAACAGGGATATGGCGACACGTTCCAGTTTTTACGCATGATCTCTTGGGCCAAGCAAAAAAGTGGTGCCAAAATCGTGCTTGAAATCGATCCCCTAACTCTATCTTTCGCGAAACGGATGCAAGGGATCGATGTGATAATCCCGCTTGGCACCCTACCACCACCCTTTGATGTACATTGCGAGCTGATGAGTTTGCCCATGGCTCTCAATTTGAAGATGAGCGATCTGCCGGGCAAGATACCTTATTTAAGCGCTAATCCCGATCATATTCAGCGCTGGCGCAAACGACTAAATGAATTACCGCGTCCTTTGGTGGCTTTGGTCTGGGCTGGCAGACCCACGCCTGACCCCAACCGATCCTTACCGCTTGCCAGTCTGGCTCCGCTCGCCCTTGAAGGCCTTACTTATCTGTCTCTTCAAATAGGGCCAAAGGCAGTGGAAGCAAAGTCAGCCCCGGATGGCATGAAATTAATAGATTTAAGCCAAGAAATTATGGGTTTTGACGATACGGCCGCTATCCTCCAACTTGTTGATCTTCTTATCTCGATCGATAGTGCGCCTGTCCATCTTGCTGGGGCTATGGCCCGACCAACATGGGTTATGTTACAACATATTGCCGATTGGCGATGGTTCTTGGAAGGCGAGAATTCACCGTGGTATCCTTCTCTTCGTTTGTTTCGTCAAACCAAACAAGGAGAATGGGGAAGTGTTGCGGCATCAATTGCAGCGGAACTTTCTGTTTGGCGCAGTAAGCTTGGGTAACAACAGTGATAAAGTCATCAAAGATAATTCACCTAACCGTCTGCATGGTTGCGCTTCTTGTGACGGATTGCTCTTCCAAAAATGAGGCAGCGCTGTCTTTAACCCAGCCTGCCGGCTGGCAAACAGAAATACTGATGGCGGGCGATTTTGATCTGGCAACTATGCAGCCACAAGGTCGGCATGGCCAAACAATGTGGATATATATAGAGGGCGATGGCGCTGCCTATATCACCCCTTCGCGTCCATCTTCTGATCCAACGCCTATTGATCCGGTGGGACTACGTCTTGCCCTCGCACATCCAGGTTCTGGCCCGGTCGCTTATGTGGCGCGCCCGTGCCAATTTGTTTTGCCTTTGCATAACAGGGGCTGCGGTAAAGCTTACTGGACAAGTGCACGCTATTCACCTGAAGTGATAGACAGCACCAACAAGGCGATTGATATTCTTAAGGCAGAGGCGCAAGCCACACGCCTCATTCTGGTCGGCTATTCTGGCGGCGGTGCTTTGGCCGTTTTAGTTGCTGCTGAGCGACATGATGTTGCAGGGATCATTACCGTTGCAGGCAATTTGGATATTGCTTATTGGGCCCAGCGCAACAAGCTCTCACCCCTTAAGAATTCGCTTGATCCCGTCGATATGGCGGGAGCCGTGGCCACCATCCCTCAAGTACACTTTGTCGGCGGTAGAGATGATATCGTGGGACCGGATGTTGTCCAAACATACCTCAAACATTTACCAGCAAATACGCCGGCCTGGATGGTTGTGATGCCAAGTTATACGCATGACTGTTGTTGGGCAGATAAATGGGACTATCTTCTGCGTAGAACGGAAGAACTTCAGTATCCGCCCTTCAATACAGCATTCACGCCCAACTAATTCAGTTTGGACGTATTTTAATACTCTGCATGCAATCTTACGGCAAATATGTTGACCGGACCGCGATCCGAATTATAGGCGGGGTTGGCAATGAGTTGATAATCTGGTGACAACGAGACAAACTCAATGATTTTAATATCATAATAAGCCTCCAAAATCGCCTCCGGGGCATAATTAAGCTGGCCGTCGCCAATAATTAATCCAAGGCCGCCACGTTCAAGATATTTCTGCTGTTCGCTCGAAATGCCATTTACAACTCCCGCAAGTCCGACAACATCGTCCGGTCTGCCCCAGTCCGCGCCCTTTAAACTGATGCCAAGAGCCGCGCTTTCGTCAACTTGTGTAAAGGTCCAGTCTTCTGTTTGACCATTGTTCCAACTCAGTCGCGCAAAGGCCCCCAGACTATTATTCAACTGCTGTTCCATATTTAGAGCGGCGCCATATTTAGAGCTGCCATAATGGCGATCATTTATGAGATCTGTCGTAATATTACCCGGTTGATTGAGTGCGTCATCAAAATTTCCTGCTCGGTTGCGATTATAAAAAACGAGAAAGCGCGTTTTGCCGGGGTCGTCTCCTAAATTGTAACGCTCTTCCAATTCGACAACTTGTCCTTCATTGTCCAATCCGCGAAAGGCAAGGTCGCTTTCGTTAGGATTTCTGGGCTCCATAAATAGACCATAGCGCAAGGCCCAATCTTCTTGATTGAGCTCGAGAGCCACGCCATTTGTATAGCCTCGGGCATCTGCCGGATAATCCCAGGCAGCAGAATCCATAAGGCTCCAATTGAGAAATTGTGTACGTGGGTCATGACTATAACTATTGTCATCAAATATATCTGTGGCAGCGAAGATTCCGCCTGTGATGGTGAGACGTGATACGTCTTCTACATCCGCAAGTTGATTTTGATCGGGCTCAATTTTTTCTGTGGGTCCGCCAAAACCGATAACTTGCCGCATAAATAATCGCGCCGTGCCCTCCTCTATATCGTAACTACCAGACTTGCTGCCTTCGCCATTGGGAAACCCGGCAATACCCAGCGTGTGATTTAAGGCGACACCTTGGTACAACTCGGGATCATAATAAACGGCCGCGCCATCCCATAAACGTCGCCCTAAAAACAAGGTAGCTGTGGTGGTGTTTTTCCATTGTCCCTGCGTTGGCAGGCTATTTGTTCCACTGTAGGGAGCACTAAATGTCGGATAACCTTGATATATTTCGGTCGCTTGGGCATGTAGGCTCCAATCTTCCAGAACGGCGTCCGATGATTGATCGCTTGGTGCATTCTCCGGTGCTTTATCCGCTGGTGGCGAGGCCATATTTTGATCGTCAGCTAAGGCAGCTGAGCCGCACCCCACCGTTACTAGAAAGAAACCAAATATAAGCAGCGGTTTAAACATAACTGGCCACTCCTACCTACTCCCCACCAAAAAATTTATTTACCGGACATTGCTATTTGAACAACACGTACGACGAGCAAGCCGCAAGCACCAATGAGATAAGCGCGCAGGACAATCATCCATAACCTATTAAGCGGCGTTAATTTCATGGGTTTAAGCTCAGAGAGCGGCGGCATATGCCACCCTTCGCGTTGTGCCCGATGTGCCATGGGGTGCGACTGAGCTGAGCGTTTCGCTATTATTGCCACTAGGGCAACAACGACAGCAATAAGGCCGCCGCCCGCAAAAATATCAAGGATGGCATTAGCACTCATATCGGGATAAAGAACGGACGCGGTCAGAATAATCGAGAGCATCACAAGTATCGCAATAACGGCTCCCGTAAATAAGTTAAGTCTCTGCGTGTTCACCCACGGTCCCAACACCTCACGGTCATTACAGAGTAATAATAGGAATACTGTCGCACTTGGCAGAAGTATGCCAGCGAGAGTTTGCACGGCCTCGGTCAACAATCCAAGGGGACTACCGGGGATAAGAACAAGTGCGGCAGAAAGCGCAATGAGGCAACCGTAGATCGCATAAAATGACTTGGCCTGAATAGGTTTGTGATGCAGCGAATGTCGTAATGACAGCACGTCGCCTATGGCGTAGGCCGTGGAGAGCGAAACGGCTGCCGCCCCGATGATGCTAGCGTCGATGAGGGCCAGGGCAAATAGAACGGCCGGTACATGACCAACATATTTCTGCAATCCAGCCGAAATACCCCCAACATCAGAAAATTTTCCAAAATCGGCGGTGCCCATAAAGGCGGCGGCAGAAAAAGCCATCAAAGCAACGCCGCCGATGACGACAAGAATGATACCAAAGATAAGATCGACACGTTCGTAATTGACGAAACGAGAAGTAAGGCGTTTATCTATCACATAGCTTTGTTGAAAAAATAACTGCCAAGGCGCTACTGTCGTACCAACGATGGCAATGATGAGCAGAATAATGTCGCTTAGCTCGCCATTTTTTGGTAACTGCGGAAGAAAAAAATCATGCGCAATCTGTCCGACCGGCGGATGCTCAATGATAATAATCGGAATGAGTAAAAAACTGCCTACAACTAACATCATGGAAAATCGCTCAAAACGGCGAAAATTACCTGTACTTGCCGCTACAATAATAAGTAGGGCGGCTATAGAAATGCCCCAAAGCTTCGGTATACCGAGATAATCGAGGCCAAGACTGATACCGATAAATTCGGTGACGATAGTAAGACCGTTGAGAAGAAATAGATCAATGACACTAAAGGCACCCCAAAATTTGCCAAATCTTTCAAGGATTAATCGAGCGTGACCTACCCGCGAAACGGCGCCAAGACGCAAGACCATTTCTTGGTTTACATAAAGAACTGGGATGAGAAGCAACAATGTCCAAAGCAGCGTCGTGCCATAATTCTGGCCAGCCTGAGAATATGTTGCAAAAGCCCCCGCATCATTGTCGCCAACCATCACGATGAGGCCTGGCCCCAACACAGCCAACAGAGTACTTACATGCGCTCGCCATGTCCGACGCGGTCCCGTATCATCCTGCTGAATGGTGCCAAAAGCCCCCTGGATATGGCCAATATGAGCATCGTCCAATACAGCGCTGTTGTTCTTTACTTTGTTGATGTTTGATATGTCGTTCATGGCTCACCTCTCAATAGCCCCGATCAGGGCCAGAGGTGAGCGTAAGACAAACCTACGTGAAGCAGGCGCCCATGATCACCCCACCCTTGTGGCGAGGACAAATTCCGAAAATTTTTAAGCGCCTGATCTCTATCGTTTTCACAATATCTAGCCAGGCACTCGTACTATGGCACTCCATCTTTCTCTCTATCGTTAGTAACGCGACCACCAAATTGCTTTAAATTCGGCGCTCCGTTGGCACTTACACCCTGAATCAAAAGCCTGTCAACCCTAATATGCTCATGGATTTAAATTTTATTATCATTGCAACTTAGACGGAACAGAACTTGTCAATATCCCCCCCGGGGGGATAAAATAGAAATATGAAAAATAAACACCTCCATCGGACCCACCCCGAAATTATCAAGCGTCTGAAGCGTGCCGAAGGGCATCTTGCTAATGTCGTTGAAATGATCAGGTCAGGGCGAGACTGCCTTGAGATCGCCCAGCAACTTCATGCCGTCGAAAAAGCCATAGCCGGTGCAAAAAAGACGCTTGTTCATGATCATATCGACCACTGTCTTGAACACGCTATTGGTCGTGTTTCTCGTACGACAAAGGGCCGGCTAGACGAATTTAAAGAGATTACCAAATACCTATAGTTGGAATCTTCTTCAAAACTAATCTGTCCCAATAATGTGGACTGTGTAATGACCTTCGGCTCTGAAAAGCTCTTGTTAATAAGCGCTGTAGCAGGCGTCGGCATTCTGCATACAATGGTTCCCGATCATTGGTTACCAATTGCGCTTATGGCACGACAACGGCGCTGGTCAAGAGGCGAGACAATACGTACAGCCTTTCTGGCGAGCATAGGACATGTTCTCTCAACTCTTTTGGTCGGCGTCGTTGTCTGGTTTGCAGGTGTTGCTTTCGCACAACGTTTTGGATACCTGGCTGATAAAACCGCGAGTATCGCACTTTTTACCTTTGGCGGATGGATAGCTTTTGCTGCCTGGCGAGAACTGCAAAGACAGGATGATGGCATCCAGCATTCCATGCGTTCACATGCACATAATCACCAACACTGCCATCCTTCTAAAGATAAATCGCGCCTGCCCTTACTGCTTATTCTTGGCTCATCACCTATGGTTGAAGGTATTCCAGCATTTTTTGCGGCAGGAAAATATGGCCTCGGTTTAATTGCTGTTATGTCTGGCGTTTTCGCCTTGAGCACAATTGCGACGTATATTTTGTTGTGTTTCTCCTCAGCCGAAGGATTGCAGCGGCTGCATCTAGGTGCTCTCGAACGCTACGGCGAACTATTAAGTGGTTCTTTCATCGCTTTAATAGGGATAATATATTGGGTTTGGCCAATGCTTCCGGCTTGATTTTTTTAACCTCACAACCTCGCTACCCTCACGCTTGACAATCTACCGACGCGCTCAGTCTTTGGCATTGCGGGCTAATGAACGGGGATACGGTAACGTGACAGCCAATGGTCACATCGGCTGTATAAGTATTGAGCTCGTAAAAAATCCGTAAAAAACTTCGCTGTATCATTAACTTATACGAAGTAATCGGCGAGAATGCGCCAACGCCCCGAATACCTTTGGTTTGTCTCGTAACAATGAGTGAATCCATGTTTTTTCGTGCCATCTCGCTTGTTCTACTGTTTATCTGTTTCATCGCCAACAGCCCTGTGATGGCAGAAGATACAAACCCTCCTCCACCTTCTACAAACCTTGATGCCTTGGCAAATAATGCAGCGCCCGCAGCAGCACCGGCCAACTGTTCGGATAATCCTGATCCCTACGCCAACTACGCCTGTCTTGACAATTATCTTGGCGACAATGTCGCCACGCGTTTTATTAACTACTACAAACTCGAGATGGGTCATGCTGCGGCACCCGCTGATCCGAATGCTCCACCGGCCAGCCGCGAAGGATGGCCTGCAACACCACAGTCAACGCCGCCAATGCCGTTTACCGAATGGCCTTATGGAGCCACGACATCCATTGGTGTTACCCGGGCCAATTCGACGGACAGCCCATTCATGACAGCAATTGCCAACACATCTCCCGGCCAATGGATGCAAGACAATCATTTTCAAGTCTATGGTTGGGTTGATCCCGGTTTTAACGTCAGCACCAATGATGCAGGGCGGCGAGGTGCCAATGCTCCAATGGCGTATATGTATACGCCAGATACGGTGCAACTGGATCAAGCTGTCGTATATCTCGACCGCGTTCCCGACACTGTGCAGACAGATCACATAGACTGGGGCATGCGCATGTCTTTCCTGTACGGTGAGAACTACCGTTACACGACCGCCTATGGCATAACCAGTGACCAGCTTTTAAAGAACAATAACGTCAATGGTTATGACTTTCCCATGATGTACGGTGAATTATACATACCCTACATTGCCGAAGGACTGACCTTACGTCTCGGGCGTTATATTTCTATACCCGATATCGAAGCGCAGCTCGCCCCCAACAACTATATGTATTCCCATTCGATGACCTACAGTTTCGATAATTATACCAATGAGGGTTTGGTGGGCTCGCTCGCTGTCGCCAAAAATCTGATACTCCAGTTAGGCATCATTGACGGAACTGAAACAGCTGTCTGGAACATAGGCCAAACGAGGACCAATCCCGACCCAAATCCTTTGTATCCTGGCACAAAAATGTTCAGAGACCCGGGGGCCCAACCATCTGTTGTCGCTTGCGTGCGCTATACCTGGGACAATGGCAATGACAATATTTATCCCTGCATGGATGGCATCAATAATGGCGACTGGGGCTATAATAACTTGCAATGGTATGGCTTCACTTATTATCACAAGTTCAATGATGAGTGGCATATCTCCTTTGAGACCTACGACCTTTTCGAGAGAAATGTTCCCAACTTGAATAACCCCGTAGCAGCAGCGGCGATCGCCGGCGGAGGCACACCCTTCTCACCGCAATATATTGGCGTCAACGCTCCCAATGCCGCACAGTGCGATAAATCAACTGATCTCAGTTGCACCGCATCAGCGGTTGGCGCGGTTGCTTACATAAACTACCAATTCACGCCTCTCGATAATATATCGTTCCGCCCTGAATTTTATGACGACATGGAAGGACAGCGGACGGGTGTTAAAACCCGCTATGCCAATTTCGGGGTGGGCTGGCAACATTGGCTTTCACCGCAAATCGAGTTCCGACCAGAAGTCGACTACGACCGATCTATTGATAGACCAGCCTTCAACGGTGATCCCACGCTTGGGATTGCCCCTAGCAAAAGTTACACGGTGTTAGGAGCAATGGATGTCATCGTTCACTTCTAATGAAAAAAAGATTAGCGGGTCGTCATGCTCGATATAATTATGCTTGTCTTGGGTTTTGGTTCATTTGCACTACTTATAGGCTACACTTTTCTCTGCGACAAATTGTGAGGATCGATGTCGATTGATTTTATTCTTGGCGGAAGCGTGGCCTTGGTTCTGCTTGCCTATCTTGTTTATGCGCTCATACGACCCGAACGGTTTTAGGGGTAAGCGATGACTGTTAATGGATTTCTTCAAATAGCCCTATATTTTATCATCATAGCTGCCTTGACTAAGCCTCTTGGCAGCTACATGACGCGCGTTTTTGCTGGTGAGCGTACATTTTTATCACCGCTTTTGCTGCCTCTCGAAAATCTATTTTACAGAATCTCCGGCGTCGATCCCAAACGCGAACAGCGCTGGACTATTTATGTCATTGCCATGCTGCTGTTTAACTTTTTTGGGTTTCTGTTGCTGTATGTCATGGAGCGATTTCAGGCTGTCTTACCGCTCAACCCAGAAGGCATGAGCAATGTTGCTCCTGATTTAGCTTTTAACACAGCCGTAAGTTTTATTACGAACACGAACTGGCAGGCCTATGGTGGCGAAACGACCATGAGCTACCTCGTTCAAATGGCAGGATTGACGGTTCACAATTTTGTCTCTGCCGCAACGGGCATAGCTCTGGCGTTGGCATTTATTCGAGGCTTTGCTCGCAACTCAATCGATACGCTTGGAAATTTCTGGGTCGATTTGACGCGTTGCGTGCTCTACATATTGCTACCGATCTCTATCATCGCTGCACTTTTCCTCATATGGCAGGGTATACCACAAAACCTGGGCATGACCGTTGATGCAACGACGCTTGAAGGAGCCAAACAATCTATTGCCCAAGGTCCAGTTGCTTCCCAGATCGCTATAAAGATGCTTGGCACCAATGGCGGTGGTTTTTTTAATGCTAACGCTTCCCATCCTTTTGAAAATCCGACAGCACTTTCTAACTTATTTCAGATGATTTTGATGATTGCACTCAGCGCTGCTCTGACCAATGTATTTGGTCGTATGGTTGGCAATCAAATGCAGGGCTGGGCCTTATTCGGTGCCATGCTTATTTTGTCTGTTGTAGGTGTGCTTTTTATTTATGGAGCCGAGAGCGCCGGAAATCCAAATATCACAGCCTTTGGTGTCAATCAGGCAAGTAGCCCGCTTCAAACCGGTGGCAATATGGAGGGCAAGGAAGTTCGCTTTGGTCTTGCTAACACTGCGCTCTTTGCAACCCTGACGACGGACGCCTCTTGTGGAGCTGTGAATGCTATGCATGACAGTTTTACGCCGCTTGGGGGGCTCGTTCCGCTCTTCAATATTGAGTTGGGTGAAGTGATCTTTGGCGGTGTTGGCTCGGGTCTTTATGGCATGTTGCTTTTTGCGATTGTCGCCATGTTCATAGCTGGTTTAATGGTGGGAAGAACACCAGAATATGTTGGTAAGAAGCTGGAAGCACAAGAAGTAAAAATGACGATGCTAGCTCTTCTCGTTCTACCACTTTCAAATCTCGGCTTCACGGCATTGGCAACAGTTTTGCCTGCTGGTCTTGCGGGCATCGCCAACAACGGGCCGCATGGATTCACTGAAATTCTATATGCTTTCACATCAGCAACGGGCAATAACGGCAGCGCCTTTGCCGGCATCAACGCAAACACAATGTTCTACAATTTGACAACAGCTTTCGCGATGTTAATTGGGCGTTTTGCCATGATTATACCAATGATGGCCGTCGCAGGATCGTTAGCAAATAAAAAACTGGTGCCGCCATCATCCGGGACTTTCCCGACAGATAATGGCCTTTTTGTCGGTCTTCTCATCGGCGTCATCCTTATTGTCGGCGGTTTGACTTTCTTTCCAGTATTAGCACTCGGCCCCATTGTCGAACACACATTGATGCACGCTGGCACTTTGTTTTGAGGATTTTGCCATGAATATCGCTTCCCAACCCGTGCCCATTAGACACCCGAAGTCACCGACGACAGGCATGACGCGCCAGATTGTTGCAACGGCGGCAGTGGATGCGTTTTACAAGCTTAATCCGCGCACACTGATCAAAAATCCCGTGATGTTTACAGTTGAAATCGTGGCAGCGTTAACGACCTTTTTATTGGCGCGCGACGTTACCCAAGGCGGTGTTCATGTCGGTTTTACAATTCAAATTGTTGGCTGGCTATGGTTTACCGTAATATTTGCTAATTTTGCCGAGGCTGTCGCCGAAGGGCGTGGCAAAGCTCAAGCCGAAGCCCTCAAGCGTACGCGTACGACGGCGCGTGCTAAGAAGCTGCGCAAGCTAGATTCGCGTGCGTTCGAGTTAGTTTCTGCAATTACCCTAAAGCCCGGTGATTTAATTTTAGTTGAAGCGGGTGACATCATACCAGGCGATGGTGATGTTATCGAGGGTGCAGCTTCGATTGACGAGTCTGCTGTTACAGGAGAGTCGGCACCAGTTATCCGCGAAAGTGGAGGAGACCGCTCGGCTGTCACTGGAGGCACCGTTGTGCTTTCAGACTGGATCATAGTTAAAATTACGGCTGCTCAAGGCTCGAGCTTTCTTGATCGAATGATTGCGCTCGTCGAAGGCGCCGTACGTCAAAAAACGCCTAATGAAATTGCGCTAAATATTCTATTGGCCGGCTTGACAATAATCTTTGTGTTTGTTGTGACCACAATTCCCAATTTTGTTGCCTATGCTAAAGGAAGCATTACGGTTGTCGTTCTTGTTGCATTATTTGTGACGTTGATTCCGACAACGATCGGGGCCTTGCTATCCGCCATCGGCATAGCCGGAATGGATCGTCTGGTAAAATTTAATGTTCTCGCCATGTCGGGTCGTGCCGTTGAAGCAGCGGGCGATGTAAATACATTACTGCTCGACAAAACCGGTACGATTACACTCGGGAACCGACAAGCAACTGAGTTATTTCCCTTACCAGGCGTAAGTGAAAATGAACTTGCCGAAGCGGCGCAACTGGCTTCCCTAAGCGACGAAACTCCCGAGGGCCGCTCAATTCTAGCGCTGGTTAAAGGCAAATATCGTATTCAGCCAATAGTCGATGTGCCCAAAGACACCAAGTTTGTGCCATTTTCGGCCCACACACGCATGAGCGGTATTGATCTCGGCGGCATCTCAGTTCGCAAAGGGGCTGTAGATGCCGTGGTCAAGCATGTGGGTCAGCTCGTGGGCAATGCCAGGCTTCATATGCCGGCAGAACTTGAGCAGATTACGAGTAAAATCGCCCGTGCCGGCGGTACACCTTTGGCGGTTGCCAAGGACGATCGCATCCTTGGCGCCATTTACTTGAAAGACATCATCAAAGGCGGTATCCGCGAGCGCTTTGCTGAGCTGCGCCGCATGGGCATCCGCACAGTCATGATTACTGGCGATAACCCGCTTACGGCTGCTGCAATTGCGACCGAATCGGGCGTCGATGACTTTCTCGCCCAGGCAACACCCGAGGATAAGCTTCGCTTGATCCGCAATGAGCAGGCTAAAGGTAAATTGGTTGCCATGTGTGGCGACGGCACCAATGACGCACCCGCCTTAGCGCAAGCCGATGTTGGCGTTGCGATGCAAACCGGCACTCAGGCTGCACGAGAGGCTGGAAATATGATTGATCTCGACAGCGACCCCACGAAACTCATCGAAATCGTGATGATAGGTAAACAACTTCTTATAACCCGCGGGGCGCTAACAACATTTTCGATTGCAAACGATGTTGCTAAGTATTTTGCGATCATTCCTGCAATGTTTGCCGCATTTTACCCAAGCCTCAATATACTCAATGTCATGCACCTAGCAACACCGCAGAGCGCCATTCTCTCGGCAATTATTTTTAACGCACTCATTATTATCTTTCTTATCCCGCTCGCCTTACGTGGTGTGAGATATCGGCCTGAAAGTGCCTTTCGTCTGTTAAGTCGCAATTTACTTATCTATGGTGTCGGCGGAATTATCGTTCCTTTCGTCGGCATCAAGATTATCGATATTATCATTACATCCATCGGGCTTGCATGAGGATGCCATGGTGAACCAAATTCGCGCTGCCATTGTTTTTGTAGTTCTAATGACGCTGCTGACTGGCATTCTTTACCCTCTCGCCATAACCGGCATTGCCCAAGCGCTGCTTCCTTATCAAGCTAACGGTAGCCTTATAATTCAGAATGGCAAAATAATTGGCTCAAGCCTGATCGGTCAGGCATTTACATCCGATAAATATTTTTATGGACGCCCATCAGCCACAACGGCAACTGATCCTAATGATGCAACCAAAACAATCTCTGCTCCATACAATGCAGCCAATTCTGGTGGGTCTAATCTCGGCCCAACTAGTCAAACCCTGGTTGATGGCATCAAAGGCGCGGCTGAAAAGTTACACAGAGATAATAGTGGACCCATACCGGTTGATCTAGTTACCGCGTCTGGCAGTGGTCTCGATCCGGATATTACGCCGGCTGCGGCGCAATTTCAGATCCATCGCGTAGCCAAAGCGCGCAACTTAACTGACCAGCAAGTCGTGACGTTGGTTTCTAGATATACGGAATCCAGGGCTTTGGGTATTTTCGGCGAACCTGTCGTAAATGTGTTAAAATTGAACATGGCGCTCGATAATCTGAACAAACAATAGTGCCGTACGATGGCTCTTATATCGGTTTGTATCTTGTAAAGAGCACTTGTAAATATAGATATAACAACCATTACAGTTAATTAAAGTGGTTAGGCAATGTTGGCTAGCAACACAAAGCACCTTTATAGAAGACCAGACCCCGACAAGCTCCTCAATCAAATTGAAGCTGAAAAAAGAGGCGCGCGTCGTGGTAAACTAAAGATCTTCTTTGGCAGCTGTCCTGGCGTTGGCAAGACTTATGCCATGCTATTGGCAGCGCACGAACGGTATAAAGAAGGTATTGATGTCGTGGCCGGCATTGTTGAGTGCCATAAACGCCCGGAAACCGAAAAATTATTGGAGGGCTTGCCCGCTATTCCGCCGCTCATGATCGTTTATAGAGACATTAAACTCAAAGAACTTGATCTTGATATCGCTATAAAGCGTAAACCGGCTATTTTATTAGTTGACGAATTAGCACATACAAATGCCCCTAACCTTCGCCACCCCAAAAGATGGAATGATGTCGAAGAACTTTTGGATTCTGGAATCGATGTTTACACCACCCTAAATGTTCAACACATCGAAAGTCTGAGTGACGTCGTTGCCGGCGCAACTGGGATTTGGGTCAAAGAGACTGTTCCCGATTCAGTCTTCGACACAGCAGAAGATATCATTCTTATAGATATCAATATTGATGAATTGCTTAAGCGGTTAAAGGAAGGAAAAGTTTATATTGCGCCCGAAGTCAGAATTCGAGCGATGGAAAATTTTTTCAAGGAACGTAATTTGATAGCCTTGCGAGAAATTGCCTTGCGACGAACCGCCGAGCGTGTCGATGCTCAAATGCATGCCCTAACACCTGTGCAAGATACGCCTGATACCCAACCAGTATCGGATAAAATCATGGTCTGTATTGGGCCTGATCAGCTTTCATCCCAGCTGGTACGCACCGCCAAACGCATGGCGACATCGCTTAAGGCCCCCTGGACTGCCGTATATATAGAAAATTTACGGCACTATAGTTTGAACAAACATAGCCGTTTAGCTGCTCAGCAAGTAGCACAAATGGCCGAACGTATCGGCGGAAAATCAGCAACGATACAAGGTGACAATGTTGTTGATGAAATTATCGCCTACGCCAAGACCCACCACATCACCAAGATTATTATTGGTAAACCTATTAAGCCGCTGTGGAAAACTATTTTATATGGATCTCTTGCCGACAAAGTAATTCGGAAAAGCGACTATATCGACGTCTACGTCATCACGGGCGAAACAAAAGAAGAGGCAGAAGTTTTAGGTAGAAACGATTTGCGCGCCTTTAAACCCATGCTTTATTTTTGGTCAATCTTTACTGTATTCGCCTTAACTGTTTTGGGAATATCTCTTCATAACGTTATAACACCGATTGATCAGGCGTTGTTCTATCTAACAGGGGTTGTGTTTGTTGCTGCAAAATTCGGCCGAGGACCATCGTTGCTTTATTCGCTACTGAGCGTTAGCAGTTTTAATTTCTTTTTTATCCCACCCGTATACAGCTTCAATGTTTATGATCGCTCTTACTGGTTAACTTTTTTGGTCATGTTAATCACGAGCTTTGTGATCACCAGCCAAGCTTCACGCCTTCGGTTGCAAGCCATCTTCGCTCGTAAACGCGAGCGCGACACGCAGACTTTTTATGCACTGACAAAAGAATTAGCCTCAACCCGCGGTTGCGACGAAATATCAAAGGCTGCAACCAAGCACATAGCTGAAATGCTTAGTGTAGATGTCGCTATATGGCTGCCTGACAGTAACGACCAACTACGAGCCATTATTGGCGACCTGCCAAATGAAAGTGTAGTTAAGGAAGCCAGCGTTCTGCTGTGGTGCTTTGATAATGGTCAGATTGCAGGCCGGCTCACAGCTACAATGCCGAGTGCCGCTGGCCTTTATTTTCCTATGATAGCCACTTCGGGCATCTTAGGTGTTATGGGTATTAGTCCGGTTAAACTCGAGCGAGAATTTTCCACTGAAGAAATTGCCTCTCTTGAGACCTGCGCTAGCTTGCTAGCCTCGGCTATAGAGCGAGCTAATACAGCGGATATAGCAGAGCAATCCAAAGTAGAAGCTGAGCGAGAGAAATTACGCACGACATTACTGAGCTCCGTTTCCCACGATCTACGCACACCATTGGCCTCCATTACCGGCGCTTCAAGCACAATTGTAGCTGATATTGATCAGTTGCCGCGTGAGACAATTCGCGATCTCGTGCGTTCAATTAACATGGAAGCGGAAAGACTTTCGCATATTGTAACTAACCTTTTAGAAGTAACCCGGCTTGAGTCTGGTACTGTACAATTGAATAAGCAGCCTTATTTTATAGAAGAGCTAATTGGATCGGCATTGGCACGACTAGAATTGGTTTTGTCGCGCCATGAAGTTCTGCCGAAAAGCGAAGCCGATCTACCCCTCGTACAGGCCGATGGCGTGTTAATCGAACAAGTATTGATAAATCTTCTCGAAAACGCTGCCCGCTATACACCGGCTGGTAGCACAATCTCGGTTTCCGCCGTCAGAAATGGGGCTAATATTCTTGTGAGTGTAGCCGATAACGGCCCCGGCATCCCCGCTGGTAATGAAAAGAAGATATTCGATAAGTTCTATAGTATTAGTCAAAATACAGCACAAAAGGGAACCGGTCTTGGCCTAGCGATTTGTGCCGGTATTATCAAGGTTCACGCTGGTGAGATATGGGCAGAAAACAGAACACCCAAGGGTGCTTGTTTCTATTTTTCTTTGCCAATTTCCAACGATGCCACAAAGGATATAAAGTATGTCGGGAACAACTGACACATCCGTACTGATTATTGAAGACGAACCTGAGATTAGGAAGTTTCTCAAGGCAATTCTCATCAATCATCATTTTAAACCTTCTTTTGCAGAAACGGCAAAAGAAGGCATCAAGCTAATTAAACTTCATCCGCCTGAGGCCATAATTCTGGATTTAGGATTGCCCGACTTGGACGGTCTTGAAGTCATAAAGGAAATACGCCAATGGAGTGCGATCCCAATTATCGTTCTATCCGCACGAGGTCAGGAGCGAGATAAAGTAATGGCGCTTGAATCTGGCGCCGATGATTATCTTACCAAACCCTTCGGTTCGGCAGAATTGCTGGCCCGCCTCAAAGTGACGCAACGACATATTCGTCACGCCATTTCGGATCATTTGCCAATATTTGAAAATGGAAATATTCGAATTGACCTCGAGAAGCGTCACGTTTTTGTAAGCAATGATGAAATTGATTTAACGCCCACCGAATACAAAATGCTCTGTATTCTTGCCAAACACGTCGGCAAGGTTGTTACCTATCAACAGCTCTTGAGAGAAGTATGGGGCAAAAATGCTGAGGAGAATAATCACTATTTACGCATCTACGCCCAACATCTACGCCGTAAACTTGCTGATGACCCCATGATGCCCAAATATATCATCACCGAAGCAGGAGTGGGTTATCGAATGAAGGCTCTGTAGACCGTGATGAGCTATGCGACTAAGGAATCGCGCACGTTTTTTAGCAAAAATTGAAACGGCTAACCCCATTCTAGCTTTATAAACCCTTTGAATACACATTTGGATTAAAGTTAATTTTATTTTGGTGGGTTAGTTCCTAACAGATTTAAGTATTTGGAATTGTGTCGTTGACATAATTCTTTTCAGTTCATAGCTTTTGTTCTTGCGAAGAATATTCGTGCTTATATTTTTTCACGAAGGGAATGGTCATGACCAGTTGGGCAACTCATAAGATTGCATTTACATTGTCGATTATATTAAGCACAGCGCTGATATCTTTTGTGCCAAGCGCTAATGCTGCAACTTATGACTGGGATTTTACGAGCACTTCATCGGGTCTGTCCGCTTCTGGTGAGTTTACGGTAAATGCCAGTGATGACGTGACTTCGCTTTCCGGTAATGTCGGTGGACAAGCAATCACTTTTTATACCAACCCAAACTTTCCTAGTACGGCTACATATCATGGAGTTCCCAACACAGGCGGTGCTGACTACATTTATGACGATTACTTCAATTACGCCACAAACGCTGTGAGTATCTACGGCATCTTGATGAGTGTGGGTTCAGGGACAAATGAAGTTTTCTACGATCTTTCTGTAGATAATGGACCTCCCAGTTCGAGCGCGGATCTGTTTTCTATCACCAAAAGCGGAGACTACGTTACAGACGAAGGAACTCTCTCTTCAAACCTTGTCGCTACCCCGCTACCGTCAAGCTGGAGCCTAATGTTCTCTAGCCTTATCTGTCTTGGTCTCTTCGCTTATCGCAGGAAAAAGCTGGGACAGCAAGGATCTCACAGACAGACATCCAAAACGTCTGACTGAAGCTTGGGATAAGTTATTTGACGATAACGCTTCAGCTTTTAAATTGACGATTGAACTATTTGCAAAACATCTCGGTTGGGTGTGACAATGGGCCATGGTGAAGAGCTCAAATAGCCAATGGTTCATATATCTGCTGGAATGCACCAACGGCAAGCTTTACACTGGCATAACTACTGATCTTGAAGAGCGATTCAAAAGGCATGTCTCAGGCCGAGGCGCCAAATTCACGAAGATTAATCGCCCGCGACACATAATAGCCGCCAAACCGTGTAAAGACCTTTCTGAAGCCAGTAAACTGGAGTGGAGGATTAAACGTCTTACACGGGCAAAAAAATTCTTAATGGCCTCGCAATGGCCAATGAAAGAAGGTTTGCCAAAACTCGCTTTGTGCCCGACAAGTGGTTTGGAAAAGTAAAATTTTTGCAAGTTAATCCCAGACTACTTGAACGAAAAAAACACTATAAAAAATGCGGCATCAATTATACTCAAGACACTGGCTGGAAAAATAATTGGCGGAGAGGGTGGGATTCGAACCCACGGTAGGGGGTTACCCTACAACGGTTTTCGAGACCGCCGCATTCGACCGCTCTGCCACCTCTCCGTGCGTTGAAAATAAACAGTTTTTTGGGCTTGGGGGCAAGTGAAAAGCCTTTTTGCCCCCCAAATGACGATGCCCCTCTTTCCGAATTATCAGAACTACTCGCAGTTACAGCAAAAACTCTTTCAGGAGGCCATGTCGGACTTAGAATTGAACTTGCTGATGGTTATTAAGCACTGAAGCTCTGGCCACCGTTTGTTTTTTGAAATAAGATTCGAATACGTTCGTTCTGAATAGCCCAAATAGTGACCCAAATTTTTGGAAATTAACCAGCACAAACATCAACTTATCCATGTTTTTAATTCGAATTGGCGATGGGGTCAGAAATGTTCAAGTTTTCCGCCTACTGCTTAACCCCCCCCTTCAATTGTAACGGGGTATTGGTAATACCTTGAAATCAGAACATAAAATTCGAAAGCATGCTGTCAGAAAAGAAGAGGTCATACTCTTATCCTTATACCCCCGTAATCCCTCAGGCTGTTTTGCAGCATATTGAAAAATAAGATCAGCTGGCTGATCGGTCTTGTTCAAAACACTACCCAAGCTTCGGGCCTTGGTTTGATCTTGCTCTCATGGCAGAACGGAAGGCGCCATTGAGTTTTTCGGCTGCATCGTTTTGCATTGTGTCCGTAACATGAGAATAAAGATCAAGCGTCGTCGTGATAGTGCTGTGCCCCAGCCGCTCTTGAGCGATTTTGGGGTGTACCCCTTCCTTTAATAACTGCGTTGCGTGAGAATGCCGCAAGTCGTGAAATCTCACAGTTGGAATATTTGGTGCATCTTTGATCGCAGCTCTAAACTCTCCCGTTAAACTGTCGGGCTTTCTGACACCACCATCCCAACTGCGGCCACAGACAAACGTATCTTCTGTTGCCCCTACTCCCAGTTCAGATAATTCCTGAGCCTGTTTTTCTTTCCATGCCCTCAGTTCTTCTACGGCATAATCCGGCAACATCACGGCTCTGGTTTTTTCAGTCTTAGGGGCTTTAAAGCGAATATTACTTTTTACCTGCTCAACGCTTTCAACAACACGAACCGTCTTCTTCTCAAAATCTACATTCTTCCATCGAAGTGCGACGATCTCGCCACGCCTCATCCCTGTGGCTAGCGTTGGCAAAATTCTTTAATGCGATAAATTTCTTTATCCATATCGTTCTCCTAGGTTTACCTGCGAAACAAAAAACGCCCATTCCGATGGGAAGGGCGTTAGACCTGAAAAGCAGCGATTGACGTACTTCGCTGAATAATGGGAAGAAATTTCAGATTAAGGATATGCCTGCGTGCCGTTCCTTGGTTCGCTGGCATTCTTTCGGCGCGAGCGGCAGAGCGAGCGGCGTTGCGGTAGTTTAATTACTAAGGTTTTCGGTGACCTAACTGAACTATTTAGGCTATCTGAAACTCTGGTGCGATAGGAACTTTAGCTGCATTGGCACTTCTCATTCTTCCATAACCAACGATTTCCAATGGCCGGCGGGCGGCATTGACGGCTTTGACATACACACCCGTATCGTTGCTGACCTTGCTCAACATATCTTCGACGAACGATTTATAGTTGCGAAGAAGCCGTCGATCCAGATTGCGGTCTTCTGATAAGTGGGCAAAATCGAAAGGATTATACCATTTGCCGCGAACACCCTTCATCCAAACCAAGGTTTTAAACAAAGGACGCGCTACTGACTCAGGGACAGGAATTTTACCCTTCAAAAAGCCCTGCAAAACCGGCGGGGCTAATCTGTGCGTAACCTTATATCCGGGCTCAAATTGCTTATCCAAACCTTCCCTAAAGTTATCCTGCAGATAAAGTCGTGCAACTTCGAACTCATCTTTAGAATACATGACATGGAACAAGCCTTCCGCAACTGCCGCTGTTAGACGTTGATTTTCGGTACGACCTAGCTCTATGTCTTTTTCGCGTACACGCTCGACAGTCGTGCGATAGTAATCTGCGTAAGCGGCATCCTGAAAAGCTTCCAATAATTTGGCGCGAATCTCTATTTTTTCATCCAGAGTTTTTGCCAAAAGTCTTTCCGGTGTAACGACTTTAGAGAGTGCATCGGCTATTTCGGGTTGTTGGGCGCACCGACGACCCCATTCAAATGCCATTAAATTCTGTTCTACGGCAGCCCCGTTCAAGGTAATAGCTGCTGTAATTGATTCCTGTTTCAGTGGTATCAAGCCTAATTGGAAAGCATATCCCAACATGACCATATTGGCCCCAAGTGCGGAGCCTGTAAGGGCTTGGCTAACAGCAGATGCATTGAAAGCGAGGAATTGGCCATCGGCTGTATTTTCCTTAATCTTGTCTAAGATTTCCTGATCCCTAAAGCGCAAAGCAGCGTTACGTTTGGCCTGAATAACAGGATCGATGCCTGTATTAGCAATGACAATAGTATCAGGGCCAATTTTGCTGAGCATCCCTGGAGCTGCCGCATGAATAGCGTCACACGCTAAGACAAGATTGGCATTACCCGCTGAAATTCTTGATGCGTGCATACCTTTGGAGTTTTCTGTTCCCAACACATAATAGCTGGCAACGGGGCCGCCTTTTTGAGCCAGCCCGGCGGCATCATGGCCGACGCACGTTAATTGTTCATTCTGACCTTGGTTTTGAATATATGTTGCCCATCCCAAAATGCGTCCTACAAGCGTTGGTCCTTGTCCACCAATACCCGGGGTTAGCACGCCATAATGATCATTGAGTGCTGAAGCTTCTGGTTTCCCAAGTTCCAGAAGTCGAATATTTGCATCCCGCATAAGCTGCTGAGGATCAAAGCGCCGCAATTTGCCTTGCACTTGATTCAAGGCCGGACAAAAACCTTTCAAGCAAGAGAGATCAACATTGCAAATTGTTGGGTTAACTTGGGACTTACTACCCAACTCAGTTTGGACAAACTGAACGGCAGAGCAGCCGCCTGAAGTTGTTGAGCAATCACCGCAACCTTCGCATGCATCTTCGTTTATATAGACGCGTGTATCGGGAGCTTCAGAAATTCCACGTGCGCGGGCGCGGCGGTTTTCGGTGGCGCAGGCTTTATCCGCGATGAGGCCCGTTATGCCTTCGGCCTCTCTCAAGCGGAGTTTTTCAGCCTGAATTTGGTGATACTCAACTATTTTGACTTCAAAACCTCGGGGCAAGACTTCAGAAAGCCTACGCTTCATAGCTCGCCGATATGATTTATCGCCGTTGGTTGCAATGACGATGTCTTTCACGCCGGTAGCATGAAGTTCTTGCGCTATTTCCACCGGCCCTGCGTGATTGGGAAGGCCCTGCCCTCCTGTCATGGCTATAACGCCATTATATAGGATTTCGTAAGTCATATTAATTGGCAGGCCCATTTTATAGGCATGCATTGCTGAACGTATAGCCAGAAGTCCGGAATGGAAGAAAGTGCCATCACCCATCAATTGAACGGCATGAGATATGCTGCTGTAGGGTGCCTCTCCGACCCAACCGCATTCTCCACCCATGGGGGGATAAGTTTCAGTGCGTGGATCGCTATGTGATAGCTGTTTTATTTTTAAAGCGCTGCAACTTGTTGCACCCATATTTCGGCTGCCCTCAAGCGATAACGTCGAAAGAGAGTGGGGACATCCCGGGCAAACATCGGGTATGCGAGGGAAAATAGCGTCTTTTTTTGTTTCTTCAACGAGCCTCTCTATGTATTTTGCGCGCGTCCTGATATCTGAATCTTCTCGATAAGATAAAATGCGGGAGGCAATAGCCAAGGCTACAATCGATGGGTCATGCGCTTCCGGTATCAGCAGCGTCTTCCCGTCGGAATCTTTTCTGCCAATTATGCTAGGATAGGAGCCATCTTGTCCGTACAGCTTCGCTCTTAAATTTTGCTCTGTCAGGTCGTGTAGTTCTTCAACAACGAGAATTTCTTTTAATCCCTTGGCAAAGGAAGCAGCCGTTTGCCTGCTTATCAATGTCGGCGCGGCTGTTTTGAGAAGGCGAATGCCTAGCTGCTCGGCCTTTTCTTCATTAATGCCGAGATCGTAAAGCGCCTGTCTTACATGGGCATAAGACACGCCGGGAGCGACAATGCCTAATTGCGGCCTGGTTTCAGCTCTCCAGCCTTCTGGCGAATAATTGAGGTAGTTCGCGTCGACAAAAGCTTCGGCTGCCGCCAGTCTTTGTGGCAGCAATCTCCCTTGATCGTGGCGTGTATGGTTCGGATCAAAGTTCAAACCGCCATCAGGTATTTTATGATCCACCGGAATGACAACGTGCGTGTTATTCAAACGATCAAGATCAGTTATCCCCCAATCCTCGCCAAGTTCCGATGTTACGGGAACCGCAGCCCAACATCCTGCATAGCGCGATAGCTGAGCAGCAATGGTAATATATTGCGCAAATTCGCCAACATAAGAAGGCGCTAGAACCGCCAAACCAGCTGCTTGTAACATTGGCTCAGACTTTGCCCATGTAGCAGTTGATAATCCTGCGGGATCATCGCCTACGACAAGAACAACTCCGCCATTAGCAGTAGAGCCGTCCGCGTTGCCTTGTGTCGTGTAATCCCAAGTCTGATTTAAGCCTGGTGCTTTAACAACAATAATTGAAGTTATGCCATCTTCCTTGTCTTGTTGTCTTGCACCGATCTGTTGTGTTCCACGAGCAAAATTGACTGCCGCCCCTTCATTGTTGGCTTGAAAAAAATCAACACCAAGCTCCGTAAGCAGACCCGTATTTTTTGCTCCTTCCGACATGGTGCCGGCCAAAGGGCTACCAGGATAACCACTGACAAAAACGCGCGTCTTTTTTCGTGCTATTTGATCAAGCCGCTCAAGAGCCAGAGCTGCGATAAGCGGGGCTTGTGCACCCGTCGCAAGAACACTGCCTGAAACTTTTAAATAGGGGTCTCTTAAAGTAACGCCATCCATAATCATTTCTCTTTCCAATTTCTTTCAAATACCGATTTATCCTGCCGCTACCTGACCGGGCCTCGCCGACGCATCGCATGCATTCAATGGCCGATGAGGAAAACGTACCAAACCAGGAGTGAGAGGATTAGAAGAAACAATATCACTGATTGCAAAAAGGAAATCGCGCACTTGATAATTTGCCGCTCTCCCGGTGAATGAAATTTCTTCCAGAGGTTTTCCAACCGTAAACACAACGCCACCGATCTCAGCGGTTGCTACTTTTCTACCTTGCACCTGAGCCGGATTTTTGGCCGGTTCTTTAAAGATTTTTTGTTCTATAGATTCTATGATTAGCCCTGAGTCAGTCACCCTTAGATGAAGCACACACTCCGTAATCCTCTGGAACGTTTCTGGATGAGCACAACAAATGTCACCAAATCGAGTGATATAAGCCCGATTGTCGTTGCCGCCATATGTTGCATATAATTCATTAGCTGTAGCTTCGCCAATAACGACGGAAATATTTTCGATAGATTGACTCATAAAATATATATCCTCAAATGTACTAATTCTCACGTGCTTGAATACATGGGCATGAGCCTATGCTCGAAATTACGTCGTCGCAATAGTTACATGAGAAAGATGGGTTTACCCAGATAAGGTAATTGTCAGATGCCGATCGATCTTAACCAATTTTGATTTCCTTTTTTTCCCATAAAAACGTAGGCAGCAACCGGTGGTAAGCAATTAAATTTCCAGTGAATCTGTCTGGAGATAAATTCCATACTCCGCCAACACATCATCGCGCCCATTTTCCCAAGCCCATGCCAGCAGTTCGGCTGTTTCCCATTCGGGGCGGCGGAAGGGCATTTTTTCGGAGTCCGGGATATTCTCATATCGTTTTTTTCTATGCCTTATGATTGGTTTATGTGGTTGTGGCTTTGAACGCACTTGATTGGGTTTTGGGGGGAGCGCCCCAGCGCTTTTGAGTGTTTGATATCGACCAAAATATTTAGATTTTCTGCCTGATTGAATAATGGCGGCCCATATCCGCTTGACGCGTCGTGGCATCGGGCATTTGAGACCAAGCTCCTTTTCCATCTCCCGCGCGGCTTGTTTGGACTTCTTCCAGTGATGCCCGGGCCATACGGCTTTGCCGGTGGCAAGGCTGACCCGGTTCCACATGACATGAAAGTGCTGTCGTTCGTCTTTGATATGCTCGACGATGACGCGTTGGTGGTTGCCGGACTTGTATCCGTACTTTTCTTCGCAACGCTCAACGATTTTTAGCACCTGCTCATCCGTCAGACGCTCATCCTTAAACGGATTGATGCTGATATGATGCAAGGGCTTTTTGACCCTGCTAGTGCTGGCCACTGTCCACATATTGTGGAATGCCTCGTCGAGGCTTATCGATGACGATGCAAAATGCATGGCTATCGCAACTGAAGAAATCAGAGCCTATTTAAAAGATAAAAATGAAACAAGTCGCAGCTATGATGATCCGGCTATCAGTCATGCAAAAAGGACATGGCTTCCCAGTGAGAACCGTCAACTCATAGAATTGTATGCCCAAGGCAAAGGCGGCCATGAGATCGCTAAGTTAATGTGCCGTCCATTTCGTGGTGTTTGCGCACGTCTGGTGAGGCTGGGCATCGTTTCCGATAGAGCTTCAGTACGAGAATGATTGAGCCATCATGACGACGCATCAATTCCAATCATATCCAGAAGTATAGCAGATTTTGTTGCATTTGTTGCACGCAAAAATGTTGCATGATGTTGCACGATGTTTCAAAGACTTGCTTCTTGCATTTACCTTTTGAAAACCATATGCAATTTCCCTAAGCCTAATGTTTATTATGCCAGAAACCGTGCACTTTGTTCACAACAAAAGTGTTCGGCGTTTTTACCAGTCTTCTCAAGGAATTGTTTGTTCATTCTGCAAGACTGAAGGATAAACGTACGTTCTGACCAGAGTTTGAAGACTTCCGAAGTCGCTTTTCAGCACATCATTCAAGCGCACGTTCCGCCATCATAGCCAGAATTGTCTCATTTTTTGTTTCCTTTGTGTACAACAAAAGTGTTTCCCTGATTTATTAAATTCTTCAGATGCTTGCTTGTGTACATAAAATTTTATCGATTCAAAATTTACTTATGACTAACTATTTCGAACGCTTCATGTGTCCCCATACACAACTAACTACACTTCTGTTTTTGCCTCCCAAATTGCCCCCCAAACTTCGAAACACTGGGGGATAACAGTGAACAACAGAAAACAAGTTTTATCAAAAAATGGCTCTAAGGCTTGCGTTCATAGGCATTGGCGAACAATAAAAAACATGCGGTCTCATTTTTCGAGACCGCCGCATTCGACCACTCAGCCACCTCTCCGCATGTTGAAAATAAACAGTTTTTTCGGCCTCAGAGCAAGCAAAAAGCCTGTTTGCCGCCCCAACTATATCCCATCAATCCATGGCTGTAGTTTTGGCGCCCTCAGTATAAGGACGCCGATATCTTTTAGGCGACTTTCTTAACGGTTTCCACGAGTTGCGTTTCCGCCGATTGCATTGCGTTCTTGGCCGCGCCCTCACCCATTGCAACACCTTCGGCGCGGATGAATGAAACATCATGCAATCCGATAAAACCGAGAACAGCTTTCAGATAGGTTTCTTGATAATCCATCATCTTCATCGGTCCATCAGAATAAACACCACCGCGGGACGAGACGATGATAACTTTCTTACCGGAAGGAAGCAGGCTTTCTGGCCCTGTAGCACCATATTTGAATGTGCGTCCAGCGCGAACAATATGATCGATCCACGCTTTCAACGAAGATGGAATGCCAAAATTCCACATCGGCGTTCCTATGATGATGACGTCAGCGCCTACGAGCTCATCTACGGCCTGTTCAGATAATTTTATAGCTTCTGTGAGAGCGCTGTCGCGCTTATCCGGTTGTGTAAAAAACGCGCCAATGACGTTGCCACTCAAATGCGGAAGTGGGTGAACACCCAAATCTCGTGTGATAACTTTGCTATCTGGATACTTGGCTCTTAACTCGGCCTGCACCTTCGCCGTCAGTTTGCGGGATACAGAACGCTCGCCAAGAGGACTGCTATCGATGTGTAAGATGGTATGGGGCATGGTGTTTTCTCCATTGGTTGTAAATATATACTAAATAATATATGATTACTTAGTCGAACAGAAGAAGGCACAATAATTTCAGTTAGTTACTTGGAGGTAAGTTATGAAAAAAGACCTGAGAAAGGCCAATGAACATACCATCGGCGGACATAATTGCTGTCCTATAAAAGACCTTCTGACACGCATCGGGGATAAATGGAGTATGCTCTTGATTGTGACGCTGGCCAGAGCGCCTGACCATCGGCTGCGTTTTTCCGAGATAATGAGGGAAGTCGGCGGCATCTCCCAAAGAATGCTGACTACGACGCTGCGTTATCTTGAGCGTGATGGCATCGTGAAACGCCATCTTTATCCTGAAGTCCCGCCGCGCGTTGAATATACCTTGACCGAACGCGGCCTCGGCTTGTTAGTTCCCGTCACAGATCTTGTTGCGTGGATCGAAAGCGAGTGGCCGGATATTGAGAAATCACGGCAGAAGTACGATGAAAGAAAGCTTTCTGACAAAATCAACTAGGAATTTCCCAAGGTATGACCTCGCCTGTTGCAAAATGATGTTTTACAGCGTCCGCAATACGTAACATTTCTTCAAAGTCGCGCGGCACTAGTCGATCTGCATGATATTCGAATAGCAACTGGCCATCCGGCATCAGCACGCCCGTCGTATGAAATTGCAAGCCCTCCCGTATAGCTAAAGTCATTCCATCATGTTTAGGCCATTCTTGTTCACCGGATAAAAACGGAAACGACAGTTTTGGTCGGCCCTGATTATCTCGCGGTAACATCGCCCACTGCGGGTGGTCTAGGTCGGTATCGACGCTCTGAGCAACGATATAATAGCCCAATTGATGAAGTTTTTCTGCGACTTGCTCTACGAGCATAATTTGTTGGATCGGCGCGGTTGGCGCTCTTCTAGGATCTTGGAATATCTTAATGGCATCTAGTAACCTATCAATGTTCCGTCCAACAGCTGTATCGTGGCGCAGCTGAAATATCACCTTATTCTCACGGTCAACAATGATCGTCGCAGCCTCTGGCATTGCCTCGGCTACGAGAACATCAAATTGTCGTGCTACACTGCGCGTCATATCGGCGACCATTGGGAATCCAAGCTGGCCTATACCATCCTGTGCACGCGGCGCTTGCTGCCATGTGCGGTGGGCCAGATGTGAGTCGCAACTTATAGCAATGACATTGACGCCTAGATTGCCAAAAATATTTAAACGTTTTTGGATCGATAGCAGCTCAGTCAGTGAAATGTAATTGAAATCAAGTGGAAAGAAAAAGATTACACCATATTTACCTGCAAAATATTCACTTAAACGAAATGCATTAGAAAATTTTCCGTCTGACAAGAGCGCTGGAGCTACAAAGTCGGGGCAATCTTTCTGAATAAGATATTTCATGACATGCAACTCTTTGTTGGTTAGTGGGTCGGCGCCGGGGTTGGTATTCCTATAAACATCGAGACAAGGCTATGATTCATATTGGGGTAGCGAACTGTTATTCCTTTCGTAGTGTTCAGTCCTTTGAAATTAGTATTATCTAGCAATGCCACTGCAATATCATGTGCAGGATCAATACTAACCGAATAACTCGATTGAAATATTTGACCGCTGTTTGGCAAGTTATTTCTTGTCGCGTACGTAGTAGGAATGCTCGATGTCATGATCGAATACAACCTATCACTGATAGGGGGCATAACTAATGGCACGCCTTGAATATTATATGTAATGGCATACGGATCTTGCGTATTTATATAAGTCGGATTTGTTTGCATCAACGCCTGGTACTGATGGGGCACTGTTATGTGCTCACCTATAATGAAGTGGCTGGTAACGTGTTCTGATTTGACAAGGATCTGCGATTTATCGCTCGATATTTTTTCATCAAACTTAACATCAGCAACTTCTAATCTTCCATCTTTTGCAACTTTTACGCGATGATCGATTACGTTAGCCACTCTTTCAAACTCAATTTTTTCACTTTTATGTTCTCCATCATTTTGATTTCCTTTTTTTTCAGTGTTTGGTTCAGATAAGTTTTTGGTCTTTTCTTCCCGCTTCTTGGGTTTCAGATCTTCGAGTTCTTCAGACTTAGATTTGTTTTTTGGTTCACCACTTATCTCTACTTCTTGCTTGTTGCCTCCCGCTTTTTCGGCCTCTGATATTTCTGTGGGCTTATTTTCTTTAAGTTCTCTTTCCAATGTTTCGGAATCTTCTTTTGCTTCCGTTGCTTCTGGTGTCTCGGTGTCGACTTCTTCTTGTTTTTTGCTTACCTCAGTTCCTTCCGTTTCCTCGTCTTTTCTGCCTTCTTCAGATTCTTTTTCCCCGCCTTCTTCGTCTGCTTCTGGTTTTTCGGACTCTTTGCTTTCCTCGGATTCTTCAGATTCTTTGTCTTGACCCTCGCCCTCTTCACCTTCCTCCTTTTCCTCGGGTTCTTCCGGCTCTTCAGACTCCTCGCCCTCTTCACCTTCTTCCTTTTCCTCGGGCTCCTCGGATTCCCCACCCTCTTCGCCTTCCTCCTTTTCCTCAGGTTCTTCCGGCTCTTCAGACTCCTCGCCCTCTTCACCTTCTTCCGTTTCCTCAGGTTCTTCCGGTTCCTCGGATTCTTTACCCTCTTCACCTTCTTCCGTTTCCTCGGGTTCTTCCGGCTCTTCAGACTCCTCGCCCTCTTCACCTTCTTCCTTTTCCTCGGGCTCCTCGGATTCCCCACCCTCTTCGCCTTCCTCCTTTTCCTCAGGTTCTTCCGGCTCTTCAGACTCCTCGCCCTCTTCACCTTCTTCCTTTTCCTCGGGCTCCTCGGATTCCCCACCCTCTTCGCCTTCCTCCTTTTCCTCAGGTTCTTCCGGCTCTTCAGACTCCTCGCCCTCTTCACCTTCTTCCTTTTCCTCGGGCTCCTCGGATTCCCCACCCTCTTCGCCTTCCTCCTTTTCCTCAGGTTCTTCCGGCTCTTCAGACTCCTCGCCCTCTTCACCTTCTTCCGTTTCCTCAGGTTCTTCCGGTTCCTCGGATTCTTTACCCTCTTCACCTTCTTCCGTTTCCTCGGGCTCTTCCGGTTTTTCAGACTCCTCGCCCTCTTCACCTTCCTCCTTTTCCTCGGGTTCTTCCGGCTCTTCAGACTCCTCGCCCTCTTCACCTTCTTCCTTTTCCTCGGGCTCCTCGGATTCCCCACCCTCTTCACCTTCCTCCTTTTCCTCAGGTTCTTCCGGTTCCTCGGATTCTTTACCCTCTTCACCTTCTTCCACCGAATATTCGAAAGATGTCCCTTCTTCAAACTCTTCCAATTCCTCAGCTTCTTTAGTGTCCAAGTCAAACTCGATGAATTCAATATCCATTACCTTCGCAAGAAGCTGAGGGCTGATCTCACTCGCGCCTGCATATTCTTTTTCGGAAAGTTCGCGTTTGTAATCTTCTAGCCTGGCCAAAAACGCGAGATCACGAGTTGCACGATCTTCGTGTTCTATTTCTTCAAATGCAGAAACATCGAGATCAACAAATAATGCATTCTCGCTTAACTTTGAACGTTGGCCATTCATTCGAAAAATCGCCCAGCCATCTTCACTAGGAAGAGTGTCATAAATTAATCGCAGTCCTGAGTGTGGCAAGAACGGCTGCAAGGGTTCGAAAACAGCATGAATACTGAAAAGAAGTTCAGACGCATGATTGCTTTCGGCATATATGTGCGCCAATTCAACGAGATCATGGATTAGAAATTCTCGCCTAATAATAAATTGTTTTTCTCCTGGTGCCTTCAGATAAGACAAGAGAGCGGTCTTAATTTCATGCGGTTTAAGAGTCAGCGAAGTGACATGGTCGCTACGCACGGCTTTAATATAATGTAAGGCTGTATCGAAACCGTGGGGAACTAGACGCAAAAAAGTCATGCCCTGAATTTGATCCAGAGTTTGAGCGCCCATCTCAAAGACGCGCTTTAATGCCTTTTCTTTATCAATATCGGACACGACTTCACCGGTTATGTTTAAATCTGACACATTATTCGACGACCTAAACACCACAGCTTTATTAAGTTTTATTGCAAAAATGATCAATAGCCAGCCTCTTGAGCGGCTGTTGGCAATACACTTTTGTTGGGCTAACCTTTTGGGCTTATCATTCCTGCCTACTTTACTAAATAACTAAAATGTCGGATCGAAAGCGATGAAAATTATTTCATCTTCGAGTGTCATCTATTCGATGCGAACGTTTGCTGCGGCAATGCTCGCTCTTTATTTATCCTTTCAACTGGATCTGTCACATCCGGCATGGGCTTTTCTTACTACATATATCATATCAGCTCCCTTGCGTGGCGGCGGTCGCTCAAAAGGTTTGTATCGAATTTGCGGCACAGTTGTCGGCGCAGCTTTTACAGTTCTGACCGTCCCCACTCTTGTCGATGCACCCGAACTTCTTACGCTTGTGATTGCCTTATGGATTGCTTTCTGTCTGTATTTATCGATCCTAGATGGAACGCCGCGCGCCTATTTCTTTATTCTGGCTGGATATACGACCGCGCTGATCGGTTTTCCATCAGTTAACGCGCCGCAAACAATTTTCGATACTGCCGTCGCGCGCACGGAAGAAATCGGGATGGCAATATTTTGCATAGAATTAATGGGATATCTGCCATTTAACCAACGTGCCGGAGACGTGCTGAATGCCCAGATTCAAAAATGCTTTCTGAAAATACGCCAGCTGAGCATCACCCTGATGACATCCGGTAAAAATAATCCCCCACCCATCGATTACGCACAACTGATAATGGGCATTGGAAGTCTCGACACACTACGTATACAGGCCTCTTACGATACTCCACATTTCTCGGACATCGAAGCATGGGTTGTCGCTTTACAGCGTAGTCTTCAGAATTTCTTCGCCGACCTCATCACATTTGAGGCCCAGCTTAACAGATTGCGCATGAACAACGCAGATGCACTGGTATCGCTGCAGCCAATTACCAACGCCATATTGGCCTGGATTGAAAGCGGCGAGATTGCCGTACCACAAGGATTGAATGAGTTGTTTATAAAAATTCACCAAACCAAACATCAGCAAGAGCTCATCAAAAGCGGGGCTTTTGATAATCTTTCCCATATGGTCGCACGCCGTGAAGAGTGTCTAGATCTTCATCATAAGATTATGACAAATACAAAAGCAGATCATGAATTTGTTACCATCGCTCACTATGTAGATTATCGCCAAGCTGCATATTATGGCCTGGCCGTGGCCTTGCAGTTGGTGGCAGGGAGCCTTTTCTGGATAAAGGCCGGTTGGCCAGAAGGTGGTACTATGGTAACCTTCGCTTCCTTGATGTGCTGTTTCTTTTCTTCGCTGGAAGCACCGCCCGATATAGCCATAAAGTTCTTAATCTTGTGTTGTCTCGGGGCAGCCATTGGCTGGATTTATAGTTTTGTCGTTTTTCCCCATATCACTGGTTTTGTTTTGTTTGTCTATGTTTTAGCTTTCAGTTGTGTGCCAATTGGAATTATCATGTCTAACCCAGCTATTGCTGGCGCCATGTTGCCCGTTCTTTTTGGCGTCACTCTCGCCAGTCTCCAAAACAGATTCGATGCCGACATCACGAGCTTTCTTAATGGCTTTGTTCCACAAATAGCCGGCGTCGTATTGGCTGGCGCTGTTTTGAACTTTATTCGCACCGTCACCTTAAAAAGTGCGACTAGCCGAATGTTAAACAGAAACGGATATGCGCTAGCTTTACTGGCTGGCGATACACCCGTTATCGACGAAAAAGAAATCGATATTATTACCGACAATATGACCCATCGAGCTGCGCTCTCGCTTACGCGCTGTCGCATTCTTAACAAAGAGGAATATAACCGAGTTGTTAATCGCGTTCTTCTCGACCTACAGGCAGAGAGAGCTCTCATCAACATGAAAGAGGCGACTAAGAAAATGTCGCCGGATTTGCAGAGTTCTGTCAACGATATCGGGGGGAAAATCGCGTTATATTTTTCTGGACGTCGAGACCTTGCGTCACCCCCACCTGAAGTATGTGATGATATACGCAAATTTGCGCGCACGCTCAATCATGGCGTTCACTCCATCGACAAAATGCGCCTGGCTGGTTTTATGAATACGCTCAATCGCAGCATGGGAGGTGAAGCCGCATGATCGAACTAGCCCCCCTTAAAGAACTTGATATTTATGGCATCTTCATCCCGCCACTGTTGTTGTGGGCAACGATTTCCCTCGTCTTAGTCAAGATAAGCCATGGCATTCTTGCCCATCGGGGGTTTTATCGCTCCGATCTTGAACAACAAATCTTCGATATGGCGCTGTTCGTAATCTTCACTTGTCTGCTTTCCTTTTTTATTCTTTAGAGGTCATCCTATGCGTAAAGATTTTTCCGTCTCTCCCCATGCCGGCTTTGTCGCTGGCGTTGTCATTCTCGCTTTGCTTCTTGGCTATATTCTTTGGAGTTATTATATGGCTTCACCTTGGACAAGGGACGGTCGCGTTCGCGCCGACGTCGTACAAATTGCACCTGATGTTTCTGGTTTTCTTACCGACATAAAAATCACAGACAATCAATTGGTTCACGCAGGGGATGTACTATTTATTATTGATAAGGCGCGTTACGAATTGGCACTGAAACAAGCGCAGGCTCTAGCGGCAAGCAAAAAAGCACAAATGGAATTGGCTTTACGTAACGCCAAACATTACAAAGGCATGCGTGAAGAAAGTGTTTCTGCCCTGGACCGTGACCAAAAGGATTTTGCAGCCGCCATTGCCACGGCCGATTATCAACAGGCTGTAGCCGACGAAGGGGTGGCCGAACTTAATCTCGACCGTACAACCATCAAAGCTCCGATTGATGGGTATGTATCAAACTTTGATTTGCGCATCGGCAATTATGAAACAACGGGGCATCCAGTATTTGCCTTGGTGGCTGCAGACTCGTTCTATGTCGATGCTTATATGGAAGAAACCAAACTTCAGCGAGTGCATGTCGGCGATAAGACCGTCATTCATCTCATGGGCGTTAGCAAGGATCTTCGTGGACATGTTGAAAGTATTGCACGTGGTATTGACGATAGAGAACGCAACGCCAGTTCTGACTTATTGGCTAATGTCAATCCGACCTTTAGTTGGGTGCGATTAGCGCAGCGCGTTCCTGTGCGTATAGCCCTTGATCCACTACCGAAAGGCGTAACGCTGGTTGCGGGACAAACAGCCACAGTCAATGTTGAGTCAGGGGAAAAATGAGCTGTTTTCACCGTTACACAAGGTCTTTAACCGTCGCCTATATTTTCTTACTTACAGGTTGTGCCGTTGGGCCAGATTACGCCCTGCCCCATATCGATCTACCGTCTTTGTGGCGCGAGGCCCCGCCAAAAGAACCAGAAACTAATATTGAAAGCGACAGAGCTGCTTGGTGGAATGATTTTGATGACCCGACGATGACCAGCCTCATTGAACGGGCGCTGGCTAATAACGAAAATCTAGCCATCGCGGCCGCCCGTATTGTCGAAGTACGGGGTTTACGCGAAAGCGCTTTTGGCAGCCTCTTTCCCCAGATCGGCGCCGGCGTAGAAGCTGACCGAGGTGATCCGGGCACTGTTACAACCAACAGCATTCTTTCCATCTATCAAGGCGCATTTGATGCTTCTTGGGAGATAGATTTGTTTGGCGGCAATCGTCGCAAGGTTGAAGCCGAGGATGCGACAACTGGCGCTGTCGAAGCGGCTTACCGCGATGCATCTTTGAGTTTAGCGGCAGAGGTGGCGCGTGAATATATTATGTTGCGTCAGTTTCAGGCACAGATGGAAGTGACGCGCCAAACTGCTGACATTCAAAATCATCTCTATGATATTACACAAGATCATTATAAGGGCGGTCTCGTTAGCGCACTCGATGTTGCGCAATCTGAGGCACTCTACAAAACAACCGCATCGCGTATCCCTGACTTTGAACGCCAGGTTACAGCCAGTTCCTATCGACTATCCATCTTGCTCGGCGAAAATCCAGGTGGCTTAGCCGACATAGCAGCAAATATCGGCCCCATTCCTTCCTCAGAGAGCTTGCCTGTACTTGATGCTCCTGCTGATATTATGCGACGTCGCCCTGATGTGGCAGAAGCAGAGCGCGATCTCGCTGCGGCCACGGCCTTACAAGGTGTGGCGATCAGCGAGCTATACCCAAAAATATCCCTCTCGGCACTTCTTGGAACCCAGCATGGTACCCTACCCGTATTCAAATACGCGGCGACGCACCAGATATGGGATCTTGGTGCCAACGTCACCATGCCAATACTCAATTTCGGCAGTATCGAAGGGCAAATCAACGCCGCAGACGCGCGACAGGTGCAGGCGTTACACCATTATAAACAAACCGTACTTCAGGCTTTGGCCGACGTTGAAACCGATCTATCCAACCTATCTAAAGAAGCTCAGAAAGATGATGCCCTTCGGGAAGCGGGTAAGAGCGCCGACCATGCGGTCAACATAGCCCGTGATCGTTATCGCAACGGCTTAAGTGATTTTACTTCCGTGCTTCAAGCAGAGCAGCAAAGCTTTACTGTACAACTTGATCTAATCTCTTCGCAATCGACGGTCTCACAAGATGTCATCGCCCTACACAAGGCTCTCGGTGATAATCCTGTTCTTAAGACGACCGAATGACGCTTATTCCATGTATTTTCGCTCCGGATGCTATTTGCCTTAACATTGCCCATAATCCAGCACATCATCAAATACTAAGGGGTCGGCACAACAGATGATCAAAAGCGATAGAAACGCGGCCCTCTATCTGGACGATATTCAAGTCGGTCTCTGCTTCAAGAGCGCTACGTATACCGTCGAAGAAAAAGAGATCATGGATTTTGCCAAGCAATTTGATCCTCAACCTTTCCATACAGACCCACAAACAGCGCGCGACACTATATTCGGCGGTCTCATTGCCAGTGGTTGGCACACTGCGGCTATGACCATGCGTTTACTGTTGAGCGCTTTCCCTATTGCTGGCGGTAATATCGGTTTGGGTGGTGAGGCGGCATGGCCGAAGCCAACGCGTTCAGGCGACATAATTCATATTGAAGGTGAGGTTATCAAGATTCAACCTTCACAATCCCATGATGACCGTGGCATTATTACCATCCGGGTCGAAACTAAAAATCAACGCGAAGAAGTTGTACAAATCCTTACTGCGAAGCTTCTTGTGTTTCGTCGCCGCCATATACCAAAGAGAGATTAGCCATGCTCAACACTGCGCCAATAGCCACCCAATAATGACCAGTAAATCAACAAAACACCCCCATAGAGCAGAGGGGAGTACTCATACTTCTTTGCTGTTACAGCATTTAATTGATGACGCGCCCAAAGATCATTTCACTTTGGACTGGGTGATCCACAATTTACCCAAAAATTCATTTGGTTTTATACTGCTTTTTCTGTCTGTTATTGCTTTACTGCCGGTGATTTCGGTCGTTGCCCGCGTTCTGATGTCCATCCTCTTGTGTCAAATTATTTTAGGTTATCACAAACCCGTCTTGCCACGACGATTGGTTCATCGACCAATATCTTCACGCTATCTCACTAATCTAAAACCCCGCATTATTCCTGCTTTACAATTTCTTGAAAAAATTATCCGCCCGCGCTGGCCAGTTATGTTTATGGGTTCAAGACGGATCGTCGCCTTTATTGCATTGCTGAACATAGCTTTGTCACTACCCCTCCCTCTACCTTTAGCCAATATGCCGCCAGCTATGACCAGTGCTCTTATGGCACTTGCTTATATCGAACACGATGGCGTCATACTCGCTATTGCCCTTTTCTTCTCAGTTGCCATGCTCACGATTGTTTTATGGGCCATTTTTCAAACCGCTTTGCTTTAAGTATTTATGTTTCCAACACGCGGGGGCTTTTTTGTGCATCCACATAAGTTCTTAGAGATTATGCTAATCTATTTTCTACGTAGAATGGGCGCCCTCATTCATGTAAGCTGGGCCTCATAATTAGGGGATTGTAATTGACAAAGTGCGTCAGCTTTAGGGCGGTTTCTCGTATTAATGCGCGGGTACTTATTCTAGGTACACTGCCGGGCGAAGAATCTCTCAAACGTGGCCAATATTATGCCAAGAAAGCAAACAGCTTTTGGAAGATTATGGGAGAGCTAACCGGAGCCTCGCCTGATAAGCCCTATAAAGATCGGCTAAATTTTCTAAAAAACAACGGCATCGCACTCTGGGATGTCTGTAAATCAGCATATCGTGTCGGTAGTCTCGACTCCAACATCCAATCCCCGCTGCCAAATGACTTCGGCTCGTTTTTCAAAAAACATAAACGCATAGAACTGATCTGTTTCAACGGCCAGCCTGCCGAAAAGCTATTTCGGCGTTTCTCGCTAACAGGACTCCCAGCCGTTCGTCACATAATTCTCCCCTCAACTAGCCCGGCACATGCAAAGATGACTTATAAAAAGAAATTATTTCTTTGGAGCAAAGCACTTCGTGAGTTTGTCGGGTGATCGCCGCTCAACGCATGAATGACAAATAAATTTGACACTAAAAACCACAGGGAAAATCTTGGTGGCCGCAACCAATAAGACAAAAAATTGAAATAAGTTTTAGTGCTAGAAAATATTACCGCGTGTTCCCCCTAACACATGATCATGATTTACCGTCGTTTTAAGTAAAACACTTCGGCTTTGTCGATCCGATATGGTTCTGTTAGGCTCGGCCTCTTTGCTACAGAGGAGCGGTATGTGCTGCAGATATTATTCGGCCTTGCTTTACTTATTAGTGCTGCGCTTTTGTTCTGGGTTCAGCTATTTACGTCAAAGATGATTCTGCCTGTTCTCGGTGGTGGTGCAGCGGTCTGGAATACTTGTATGGTATTTTTCCAGATCACGTTGCTGCTGGGGTATCTTTACGCACATGCAACGGAACATTGGCTGAATAGCCGCTTAAAAATTTTTTTACATCCAATTTTACTACTCGCCGCAGGTATCGTTCTACCTGTGTCTATGAAAGGAATTGACCTACCAACTGCTGGTTCGAACCCGGTATTATGGCTGCTTGGCACTTTACTCGTCATGATTGGTGCCCCGTTTCTCGTTCTTGCAGGTACGGCACCCTTATTGCAGGCATGGTATGCTCGTACGCAAGCACGATCATCTCGCGATCCATATTTTTTATATTCTGCCAGCAATTTAGGCAGTTTGGCGGCTCTTGCTTCCTATCCTACCATTATTGAGCCCAATCTTCACCTTCACAACCAAAGCGTTTCTTGGACACTAGGCTATTTTCTACTTGCTGGCCTTGCGCTGATCTGCGCCCTAACTGTTTTTCTAAGAATAAAGGGCAAGCCTGATCGAGCCGTAACTGCAAAAACCGACGATAAAGCCGGAAAAATATCGCCGTGGACACGCGTCAAGTGGACATTATACGCCTTTGTTCCATCTAGCCTTCTCTTGGGAGTGACGACGCATTTAACCATCGACGTCGCTGCCGTCGCTTTATTTTGGGTCATCCCTCTCATACTTTACTTGCTGAGTTTCGTGCTTGCATTCCAAAGTCTTGTTCAAATTCCACAGAATCTAGTTGCACATTTGCAAGCTGCATTGCTTGTTGTTCTAGCGATTGTTCTCCTTTCAGGTGTAAGCGATAATATTCTTCCATTATTTGCCCTACATCTGGCTGCATTTTTTGTAACCGCCCTTCTTTGCCATCAAGAACTGTTTCGCTCACGACCTGCGGTAAAAAATCTTACTGAGTTCTACTTGCTCATTGCGTTAGGGGGCGCACTTGGCGGAATCTTTAACGCACTTATTGCACCGCTATTGTTTACGGATATCTATGAATATCCCCTCATGCTAATTATAGCTTGCTTGTTGCGTCCAGGTGCGTTGCCTCAATTAAATCGCAAATGGTTGGCTTTTGGCGATCTGGTATTACCTGCTGTTGTATTTTTGACGCTCGTCCTGTTGGATCGTTATACCGACCTAAACTTCGAGGATCTGAGCGATAGCGGATCGTTGATTGTGCTGGTGATTGCGGCCATTGCCGTATTCGCATTCCAACAGCGCTCAATCCGCTTCGGCCTTGGTATGGCGGCCTTGATTATCGCTGGATTTATCATTTCTGATACCGATAATACTCTTGCGCAAGTTAGAAATTTTTATGGCGTCCTCAAAGTCACAGACGACAGCGATCCCCCGCAACATAATCTTTACAACGGCACAACCCTCCATGGCTCCCAAAGTCAATATCCCGACCGCCGCTTAGAACCACTCACTTATTACCACCCAGAAGGGCCTCTTGGTCAGGCATTTGCCGCTATCAGTGGTACAACGCTCACACAACGTGTTGGCCTCGTTGGCCTCGGAACGGGCACGGTTGCGTGTTATGAAAAACCTGGCGAACACTGGACCTATTTTGAAATTAATCCGGCCGATGTAGCCATTGCGCGTAATCCAGACTTATTCACGTATCTCAGAGACTGCCCCGCCCAGCCAGATATAGTCCTCGGCGATGCGCGATTATCCATCATTCAACAGCCAGATTATACGTTCAATATGATTATACTCGACGCATTTACATCCGATGCCATACCCATTCATCTTATAACTCAACAAGCTGTCCAACTTTATCTTTCAAAGCTGCGCATGGGCGGCTTGATATTGTTTCACATCTCCAACCGATATCTTGATCTCGCTCCGGTCGTGAGCAACGTTGCTTCATCCCTGGGCTTGAAGGCTCGGCGTTGGGATGATGAAGATGATGGCGACGATGATGATCCCAAGACAAGCGGAAAAGCTGCCTCTGATTGGATTATTGTTGCACGTCATGACGCTGATTTTGCTAAAATCAGCAAGGACAAGCGATGGACACCCTTGTTGCGGACATCAGACAAGGGTGTTTGGACGGATGATTACTCCAATTTGTTTGGGGCACTTGTACGTTGAGGGCCGGCTTGGATTAGTAAGTTTCAATAACAACTAGAGGTTGATATGCGGCTACTTATCTTTTTTGGATTGCTGCTTATATCCCTCGTCTTACCATCAGCGGCACGCGCCCATGCTGAACTTGATCATACTATACCTGCCCCCGACAGCACAGTCGACGCACCCTTGAGCGAAATGACTCTCGTATTTACTGAACAAATTGAACCAGCATTTAGCACCGTTGAAATCCACGATGATGACGGCAATCCAATCAGTATTGATGGCGCCCATATAGATGTAGAGAACATGACCACCATTCATGTACCGCTTAAACCACTGGCCAGCGGCACCTACCATGTTGTCTGGCATGTCACATCAGTTGATACGCATGGTACTGAGGGTGAATATACATTCCACATTAAAAACAAACAGCCATAGATCACAATCGCAAGTCATGCGTAGTAGTGCTTTAGGGCGAGTTTGGCTTGCCATGTCGCCTATCTCTTGACACTATAGCTGGACTTGTTTGGATCTCTCGTTGCAGACTACGGAACCCACAATGGCTGAACCCACCATAAAGGAACTTGAGGGCAAAGTCGTAGCGCTTGAGCAAAAGTTGGAGACACAGCTTACCGCTCAGTCATTGGCACATGTTTCAAAAATTTACCCTAAAGAAAAAACAGTCGTTTTTGTCGGCATCAATTATTTTGGCGATAACATCAAATATGCCTATCTCGCCTTTCGTGAATATTCGAAAAACAAAAACGTTACGTGTCACTTTCTAATCGAGGACCAAAACCAGCAGAAATTGCTAAAAGCTGCAGGAATTTCTTACTTGTCTTCGTCTGATCCACATTATATTCAAACACTCTTAAGTACCAAGATTGCCGTCCTTTATGACAATTTCTACCCTCAAAATGCTGGCGGCCCCATCCCCCATGCGCTTTTACAAGGGGCGAAGTTTATTCAGCTATGGCATGGCATACCCCTCAAAGAGATTGGGTTACAAAGTTTTTCACATGTTGGGGTCATGGCGGGCTGCGGACCTTTTGAGGCATTGATTGCGACCAATCAATCTTCACTAAAAGCTTGGCAACAGCGTTTTTCTTTTCATGAATTTGCGGCACTAGGCTATCCCCGCAACGATGTTTTTTTTCGCGATCTGACCAAATCAGATTTGATAAATGTCGATGAAGAGTCTTTATCGCGCATTAAGACGGCACAACATCAAGGCAAGCTGGTAATACTCTATTCCCCCACCTTCCGCGATCACGCGGGGCCGGCTTGGTTTGCGAAGGCCGATATCCTGTCATTCGCTGATTTTTGTCGCAGTCGTGATTGCCTTTTGTGTATAAATCTTCATCCCAGCGAACAAGGGGCCACGGCTGAGTTACGTCGGCGCTATCCTAACTTATGGTTCCTCGCTCCATATATGGATATTTATCCGATCGTCAAAAATGTCGATCTTTTAATGACTGACTATTCTTCACTGGCACTTGATTTTCTGCTGAGAGATAAACCGCTGCTCTTTTATCGCCCCGACCATGAAGATTATGTAGCAAACTCACGTCCTCTCATTAAGGGCCGCGAATACTACACGCCTGGTGCAATTTCTTATAATATAGAGAGCCTCATTAAGACGGGCGATGCAGCTCTCAATAGTCTCGACAAACCAAGTTCTGATACCTTTAGAAATGCGCGCCGGGCCTTACGAAATGAACTATTCGACCATCATGACGGTAAAGCTGCGAACAGGATTTGCAAACTCATCATGAAATATCTTGAGGCACCATGAAAACCGTTATTACATTTGGCACATATGATCTCTTTCATATTGGCCATTTGCGTATCTTGCAACGGGGGCGCCAGCTCGGTGATCGACTGGTCGTTGGTATTTCAACTGATGAGTTAAATTTCTCCAAAAAAGGCATTAAACCCATTTTTTCGCTGGCTGAACGTGTTGAAATTATTAGTGCCTTGTCCTGCGTTGATGAGGTTTTTCCCGAAGAAAGCCTGGAATTAAAGGGCGACTACATCAAAGCCTATAAGGCTGACATTCTTGTTATGGGCGATGATTGGCAAGGCAAATTCGACTGTCATAAATCCCTTTGCGAAGTTATCTATTTGCCCCGCACCAGCGGAATCTCCTCTACGCTGATCAAAGATCATATGATAAAAATGGGCGCAAAACCTCTCTGACTTGTAGCTAAATTCTTTTTCACTGTTTATAGTCAATATTCATCGAGACAAAGTTATACCGGATATTCGTACGCATGGCCTCCCTTTCACGAAACTCCACTCTTATTCCGCTTATAATCGCTTGTGCATTGTTTATGGAAAACCTTGATGGCTCCATTATAGCAACCGCCCTGCCCTCAATTGCTAGATCGCTTCATGCTGACCCTTTGCATCTCAATCTTGCTATCACATCTTATATGTTCAGCCTGGCGGTATTTATTCCACTGAGTGGCTGGGTAGCCGACCGCTACGGCGCTCGCACAGTATTCCGAGCTGCTATTGTTGTCTTTACGCTGGGCTCTATTTGCTGTGGTCTGTCGGGCAGTTTATGGCAACTTGTGAGCTCGCGTATTCTTCAAGGCATGGGCGGCGCCATGATGGTACCGGTCGGCCGTCTTGTCATGCTCCGCGCTGTTCCAAGATCTGAATTGGTCGGAGCCATGGCATGGCTAACAACGCCAGCTATGATCGGCCCTGTACTGGGTCCTCTCGTTGGAGGTTTCATTGTTACTTACAGTTCCTGGCGATGGATCTTTTTCGTCAATGTACCCATTGGTCTGCTCGGTATCATTTTGACGACGATTTTTATCGAAAATACCCGTGAAACGTCATCAGGACCCTTGGATATGAAGGGATTTTTACTGATGGCCTTTTCCTTGGCAGGGCTCGTGTTCGGCTTTGAGACCGTAGGTCGCAAATTACTGCCCACCTCAAGTGTTGTTGCTCTTTTGATTTGCGGCACTATATGTCTCGTACTTTACGTCTTGCACACACGACGAATACGCCACCCAATTATTGATTTCAGCTTGTTAAAGCTTCAGACCTATCGCGCCTCAATTGTCGGCGGCTCCCTTTTCCGTGTTGGCATCGGGGCTTTGCCATTTTTACTGCCCCTTATGCTGCAATATGGTTTTGGTCTTTCAGCGGCAACGTCAGGCATGTTGACTTTCGCGAGTGCGGCGGGTGCGTTGCTTATGAAAATGTCCGCGACACCGATTATTCGTAAATTAGGTTTTCGTACAGTACTAGTAGGCGATACCATTTTGAACAGCCTTTTTCTTGCTGGCTGTAGTTTGTTTCATCCGACAACGCCCCATCTTATTATTTTCGCCTTCTTGCTGGTGGGCGGTTTTTTTCGCTCGTTGCAGTTCACGAGTCTGAACACCTTGGCCTATGCCGAAGTGCCAAACTCCTTAATTAGCCGTGCGAACACGCTCTATAGTATGGGACAACAGCTATCACTTAGCATGGGTGTTGCAACTGGGGCCTTGCTTTTAAATCTGACGCTGGCTTGGAATCATACAACCATTTTAGGAGCGCAAGATTTCTGGCCGTCCTACTTAGTTGTAGGCGCCTTGTCGCTTGCGGCAATATTCTTTTTCCTGCCGCTTTCGCCCTATGCAGGGGCTGAACTCAGCGGACGCGTACAAGGTGTTGCGTCAGCCAAACATGGCGATCCGGCATAAGCTTGCGGCCAAATCTAAAACTTTGATTATGGCCGCATTTCTGCGCTACGTTTTTGTGAGTTGACTATAAATTTTATTATTTCGATCTTATGTGACAGTAGTCGCCTGATTTAGTTTTAGAGATTTGGCGGATGGATAAGATCTTAACCATGGTATGTTTTATTCCATAAAATCAAGGCTAAACAGAGATTAGCGGCATGGGATAATCGCTACTGTTTCACTTGACGGCCACGAGTGATCTTGCAAATCTTCTGTTTCATTTGATAACGGTTGGCTGATATTACAATTCAAGACGCAGCTATATTTAAATCATGGGGGAATAAATATGTCCGTTTTAAACGCACCAAAAAAATTGGGTGTTTTGCTCAGCAGCAATGTCCGCATTACGCATGGCTCAGCCGCTAATGTAAAAAAACCGTTTAAAAATATTGACCTAGTTATGCATGAATTATGTGCCGGCGGTAAGCGATCTTTTAGTGGTCAACTTGGATTTATACCTTTCAGAGCTGACTTTCGACTCCCAGCGCTTCAGCTGGCTAAGACGAAAATTGCCACACTCCGCACAGCCTTAAGCGCAGCCGAGAATTAAAGTATTGTGGCAATATTCTAAATGTTATGCGCTTATTTTAAAATTCACTTCTAAGCCGCTGCTGCTTCGACCTTACCGGAAATTTTTAAACCAATCGCCTCAATGAGTTGTCGATCGGCTTCAGCATCATTATTGGCTGTGGTTAGTAGTTTTTCGCCGTAGAATATTGAATTAGCCCCAGCCATTAAACACAAGACTTGGGCCTCGCGGCTAAGCATGGCACGTCCAGCCGATAGACGGACACGCGCTTCCGGCATAGTTATGCGTGCGACAGCACACATACGCACCAAGTCAAGCGGATCGACGGGCGGCCTATTCTCAAGCGGTGTGCCCTTCACTGCAACGAGGGCATTAATCGGCACGCTTTCGGGGTGGGGTTTCATGGCTGCAAGAATTTGTAACATCTGCGCGCGGTCTTTTGTATTTTCTCCCATTCCTATAATTCCACCACAACAAACCGCGATGCCGGCAGCGCGTACATGCGACAAAGTTTCCAAACGTTCGTTGTAATCTCGGGTCGAGATGATTTGGCCATAAAATTCTGGACTGGTATCAAGATTATGGTTGTAAGCTGTCAAACCCGCTTCGGCCAAACGCTCGGCTTGGTGCGGCTTTAACATCCCAAGCGTAACGCATGCCTCCATGCCAAGAGAACGCACGCCACGCACCATGGCCAGCACATTATCAAAATCCTGCCCGTCCCTGACCTCGCGCCATGCGGCGCCCATACAAAAGCGTGAGGCACCTACTTCACGAGCCAAGCGTGCTTTTGTAAGAACATCGTCAACATCCATCAAAGGTTCTTTTGCAACGCCCGCCTCTTTTGCATAATGCGCACTCTGCGGGCAATAGGCACAGTCCTCAGGGCATCCGCCTGTCTTAATCGACAAGAGACTTGCTAATTGTACGCTGTCATCTTGATATTCGCGGTGAATGATTTGGGCTTGATGCACCAAATCAAGTAGCGGCATTTGCAATAACGTCTCAATTTCTACGACGGTCCAATTATGGCGCAAGCCGGTATTTATAACAGTCGAGGCCATTGGTGCTGATCCCTTCATTTAACAAAACCTGCATTAACGTACATTTCTTTGCGGTATAAGCGCAAGATTCGCTTCTCGGTGTGGAATTTGATATTCGTAGGATAGCAATTTAAATCGTTGTAATGGAATAAACGTGGGCGCGCAAACAGAAGTTAAACCTATAAAAATTAAGGATATCGTCAAGGGCGCAACACCGATTGTATGCCTTACGGCTTACACAGCGCCGATGGCAAAATTGCTTGATCCCTATGTCGATATTCTTTTGGTCGGCGACTCGCTTGGTATGGTGGTGTACGGCTTTGAAAGTACACGTCATGTAACCCTCGACATGATGATTGCGCATGGGGCCGCTGTCGTTCGGGCTTCTTCGCATGCTCTAGTCGTTGTCGATATGCCCTTTGGAAGTTATGAAGTTTCAAATGAACAGGCGCTTCTTAATGCCGCGCGTATCATGAAGGAAACCGGCTGTGCGGCGGTAAAATTCGAAGGCGGGAGCGTCATGGCAAGTACGGTCAAATACTTGGCACAACACCAGATACCTGTCATGGGACATATCGGTCTTATGCCGCAATCAGTTAAAACATCGAAAGGTTATAAAATTCAAGGTCGCGACGATTTGCAAGCACAACAAGTTATGGCAGACGCCAAGGCCATTGCTGAAGCAGGCGCTTTCGCTCTTGTTATCGAGGGAACCATTGAACCTGTCGCACGTGCCATTACCTCTTCTATCACAATTCCAACCATAGGTATTGGCGCTTCGCCTGCCTGTGATGGTCAGGTTTTGGTCATTGACGATGTGTTGGGGATATTTACGGAATTTACGCCACGTTTTATCAAACGCTATGCTGAACTTGCTCCTATTATTCAAGAGGCAGTTCAGAACTATGCTGCGGACGTGCGCGCCCGCCGTTTTCCAGGTCCCGAACATTGCTTTGGTACAAAATGATTCCGCACAGCGCCTACAAACGTTTCTGCGAGCAACGTCGAGAGGCGCAACAGTTACGTACATTACAAGATACACAAAATCTTAGTGACGGATCCATCATACAGGATGGCCGAGAACTTATTAGTTTTGCCAGCAATGACTATCTTGGCCTCAGCAAACACCCCCACCTGATTGCCCGGGCACAAGATTTTGTGGCGAAGTACGGCACGGGGTCTACGGCATCACGCTTAATCACCGGTAATGCACCTGCCTATAAGGAAATCGAAACGCGATTGGCAGAAGGCAAGGGCAGTGAAGCCGCCCTGGTTTTTAGTAGTGGCTATCAGGCCAATCTCACTGTTATGGCGGCGTTGGGAGATACAAACGTCATTGGAAAGCCAGTGACTATTCTTGCTGATCGACTTTGTCATAATTCACTTTTACAAGGCATTTTACTGAGCGATGCACGCTTGGTCCGATTTCAGCATAATGACTACGACCATCTAAATGATCTATTGCAACTTCAGCGTGAGAAAAAAACGCACTGCATTATCGTAAGCGAAAGTGTATTTGGTATGGATGGTGACTGCGCTGATCTTCAAGCCTTGGTAACGCTTGCAGATAATTACCAGGCAATGCTTTATATCGATGAAGCTCATGCGACCGGCCTCTTTGGTCCCGATGGTTTTGGATTGACAGCAGAATATAAAAATCAAATCGATATTGTCATGGGTACATTTGGCAAGGCACTTGGCAGTTTTGGTGCCTATATAGCGTGCAGCACAATACTTCGAGACTATCTAATCCAACGCTGCGGTGGCTTGATCTACACAACGGCTCTACCTCCACCGGTACTTGGCGCCATCGGTGCTGCACTCGAACTCTTACCGCGATTGCAGAACGAACGTGCCCATGTGCAGCAGCAAAGTGAGCGGTTGCGTGCGGCTCTACGCCATCAGGGATGGGATGTTGGTTTAAGCGCCACTCAGATCATCCCCATTATCTTGGGAACCGAGCAAGCCGCGACATCGCTAACTGAAGCATTAAGAGAGCAGGGACTTTTTGTACCAGCCATTCGCCCACCGACAGTGCCGAGGGGTACGAGCCGACTGAGACTATCCCTCAGCGCCGCGCACAAAGCATCGGATATAGATCATCTCATCATGGTGATGGCACAACAGGCCGAACAGCTATTAAAAGCCGCCTAATGGAACTTGTCTTTATTCATGGCTGGGGGTTTGACGCTGGCATCTGGCGCGGACTTTGCAATCATTTGATGCCCCATCGATGCCACTTAGTTGATCTGGGCTTCTTTGGCAATCCAACACTGAATATCAAGTCCTTGTCAGCAACATCCAGCATATTAATTGGCCATTCCTTAGGTTTCGCACATGGCTTGTCAAAAAATAAAAATTGGGCGGGCTGGATTTCAATAAACAGTTTTCCCCGCTTTGTGAACCAGGGTGACAAAAGCGGCTGTAGTTCGGAAATTGAATTACGTGGAATGAGGAAGCGATTACAATCCGATGCAGCCAGCACATTGCATGATTTTTATAAATTTATCGGGACGTCATGGCCAATAACCAACCTTGACGTTATCAAACTTAGTGAAGGTATTGATGAATTGCGCGTGTGCGATGTCAGCGATACGCTCTCAGCGTTTAAGGGCCCAGGACTTGTCTTGGCCAGCAAAAACGATCCTCTTGTCCCCGCCGCACTCAGCGAGGAACTTGGCAACATGAGACGGACACAACTAATCTGGCATAGCGATGGCGGACATGTTTTACCTTTAAGTTACCCAGAATGGTGCGCAACCAAGATGATTAATTATTTGGATGAACATTTTACATCGCCATGACAATGTCGTCTGCCCAAACCATAGCGAAGTATTTTAATCGAGCTGCTCCAGTCTACGATGAAGCCGCTTCGGTCCAGTCGCGTGTCGCCCAACTTCTCCTAAGGCGTGCAGCAATATCGGTCCCATCGCCAACCACTATCCTTGATATAGGTTGCGGCACTGGCTTTGTTTCAATAGCTGCACATAAGCTTTGGCCAAAGGCTAAGATCACCGCCCTGGATCACGCTTATGCCATGGTGCGACAAACAAAGGTCAAAGCTCCGTGTTTGCAAACGATCGTGAGCGATATCACGGAAATAAACTTTGGCAGCACCTTTGATTTGGTACTTTCCAGCATGATGTTGCACTGGATACCCAATCCATATGCAGAACTTTTACGTTGGCGGAAATGGCTTAAACCCAAGGGTCGTATTCAGGTATCGCTATTGACGGAAGGTAGTTTTCAAGAGTGGCGCGAGCTCTGCAAGCAAGCAAGCGTAAAAGATGGACTTTGGCCGATGCCACGGGCGGACTTTGCTGATCATGTCGATTGTCAAAGCTCATCTGAGATAATCAACATCGCTTACTCTTCTGCCCATGACTTTCTACAGCGGTTGAAAATTACTGGAGCGGCTATGCCACAAGCGGGTTATCGATCGCTCAATCCAGCTGCAATGCGTCAATTGCTACGCGAGGCGCCAAAACCATTCACGGTTAGTTACCGCGTGCTTTATTTGGAAATTGTGGCGCCTTCAAGCATTTGATCCATTTCTTCAGCGGGCCGGGCGCAACCGGCTGCGCCAATCACCCGCGCAGGCACACCGGCAACCGTAACACCAGCTGGCACAGCTTCTAGGACCACGCTACCGGCTGCAATCCTTGCCCCCGCGCCAATCTCGATATTACCAAGTATCTTGGCGCCAGCGCCGATCATCACACCGGTACGTATTTTGGGATGTCGATCACCCGACTGTTTGCCCGTACCTCCGAGTGTCACATTATGCAGGATCGATACATTATCTTCGATGACAGCCGTCTCGCCAATGACAACGCCAGTGGCATGGTCCATCATGATGCCAGACCCTATTTTTGCCGCAGGGTGAATATCGACTGCAAACAAGTCCGAAATTCTATTTTGCAAATAGAGGGCCAGATATCTTCTATTTTTATGCCATAACCAATGTGCAAAGCGGTAGGTTTGCAAAGCGTGAAACCCCTTAAAGAACAAAAAGGGCGCGATAAGCTCGCCAGCTGCTGGGTCACGATCGACGATAGCTGCCAAATCGCGAAGAGCAGCTAACTCAATCTTCGGCTCAGCCGGAAGGTTACCCGTAAAAATGTCTCGGATTTGCCTTGCACTTAATTCCTGTACGGCCAACTTTTCAGCCAACACATAGCTAAGTGCATCGATGAAGCTGACACGGCTTATGACGGCCGTTTTGAGAAAATTGGCGAGTGCCGGCTCACGCGACTGCGCTTTAGTTGCTTCCTTTTGTAATTGCGGCCAAATCTGATCGAGCGCAATTCCACGTGATGGCGATGCTGTGTCCATGGCCTTGATCATAGCGAAGCCGAACGGTTTTGTAAGCTCCTTCTATTGCCCCGAAGCTTTTTTAAAGTTGTTGCGTCGATGAAATGGTTTGCCCCCGGCACGTGGCTGATCTTGCCTTTGTCCATGCTTGTGACCATGCCAATGACGTCCCTTCTGTGCTCGTTGTGGCAGAACGGCTCCAGCTTCATGCGGATTCATCAGTTTATGAATGGCACGCCATTTGATATGGTCAGCGGGTGATATCAGACATACTGCAGATCCTTCAGCACCAGCACGTGCGGTACGACCAATACGATGGATATAATCTTCTGGGCATTGCGGAAGATCATAATTAATTACGTGCTCGATATGGGGGATATCCAGACCGCGGGCGGCAACATCCGTTGCCACCATGATACGATGCCGTTTATCGCGAAAGTTTTGAATAACGCGATCACGCTGACGTTGACGTAAGTCGCCATGGATTGCGTCGGCACTATGATTTTGCTTAACCAACCTTTGTGCTAACCGATCTGCACCATGTTTAGTTTTAACAAAAACGAGGATTGAGCCCGCCCGTTCATGCAGAAGCGCCAAGAGCTGGGTGTATTTGTTACCCTCTTCTGTATGAATGATTTCCTGCTTAATCTTAGGAGCTGCTGCAATCGTGGATCCGGCTGCAATACGCTCCGGTTGGCGAAGGTACTTTTCTGATAGCTTTACGATGTTGCCAGGCAAAGTGGCCGAAAACATTAAAGTCTGCCGATTGGTTGGTAAATGTTTGACAATTTTTTCTAATTGCACGCCAAATCCCATATCGAGCATCCGATCAGTTTCATCCAGCACCAGAAAATCCGTCATGCTCAAATTCAAAGTGCGGCGCACAAGATGGTCGTTGATACGACCTGGCGTGCCAACAATTAGCCGTGGCTTCATTCGTAACTGACCCAACTGTTTACCCATGGAATCGCCACCAATGAGTAGAGCCGCCTTAATCGGACTTTGGGATCCACCCAACAAAGCTACTAGTTGTTGCATGACTTGCGTTGCTAGTTCACGTGTCGGCGTTAGCACAATCGCCGCGCTGGTCGGTACATTCATAAGACGCGTAGCCAGTGGAATTCCAAACGCAGCGGTCTTACCGGTGCCGGTTTGGGCAGAACCCAAAATGTCACGCCCCTGAAGTGCCGGTGGTATTGCTTTTACTTGTATGGGTGTTGGTGTCGTAAAATGCAGCCGGTTGAGTGACTGCATGAGTGCCTCGGGTAAACCGAAGCCAGTAAAGTCGTCCATGATTGTAATCCTTAAAATGCGTCAAGAGACGCGATAGCGCCATCGCGAGTTTGTGCGCGAAGCAAACACATAGCATCGCGCCATGTGCACAAGCTTAGATGAGTGCGAGGAGCGCGGTGGTTGGATCGAAAATGTACGAGCCATCGCCCGACATAAAGTGGTTGCACCACAGGCAGACCACGGTTACAGCCAAGAAATCAGCTGCGTTGAAATTTCTTTAAGCAAAACGCCGCGCCGGACGAAACCGGCACGGCGTTGCTTAGTCTTCAGAACCGCTTAGGCGACTCTCTTCAGATTGACAGCCGATGTCTTGCCTTTGTTAGTAGCAAGTTCATAGCTGACTTTTTCGCCTTCATTCAACGTGCCGAGGCCCGCTTGCTCAACAGCGCTGATGTGAACAAACACATCACTGCCGCCGGCTTCCGGTTGCACAAAACCATATCCCTTGGCGGGGTTGAACCATTTAACAATTCCAGTAGCCATAGTTATTTCCTTTATCTTCGTTGGTCATTGGCCTTCAGCCATCATGGCCGAAAGCCGAGTTCTCTTGTCCGGGAAACAGTCCGGTCACTCTTGTAAACGCCAGAGAAAACAACCAGGTGGGTGGGATTGTTTAATGGTATCCTTCGATACTAACCGCCGACACAAACCTTCGGCGATCTCTTGCTCCTGAAGAGCCACAGTCAAACTCTTGCCGGGAAAGGAGCAGTTTTATGGCTGAAAGTCAAGGAACCTGTTTTTGGCTGGTCGTTAATTAGTTGTCTTGATAGCCGTTAACCCATTGGCAAATTAGTTCAAATTTAGAGACAGCCCTGCTCCTTTCAACCCGAACCCCCTTCTATCTAGGGTTCTTTTGGAACCCATCAAAAACAGACCTAATTCCGAACCACCTCAACTTGCCTAAAATCCACGACAAACTTCATCTTGCATAAAACTGGCAGTGACATAATCGAAGGTTGGTAGGGAGAACTAAGTTATGCCGCTGTTTTCATTGACGCGGAATATGTTGCGTCGCGACAAATCCATACAAGGCTCGACCGCCGTTGAGGTGGCGTTGCTCGCACCTGTCTTCTTTCTTATTTTAATTGGCCTCGTCGAACTCTCTCTACTTTTCACAGCGCAACAACTTCTTGAAAATGCTGCCTTCAATGCCTCACGTCTAGCTAAAAGCGGTTACGCGGTTGCTGGCGAAACTCAGGCGCAACTCGTTACATCGCTACTTGATAACGAACTGCAAAGCTATGGCAGTATGATTGACGTCACGCAAGTGACGACGTCGGCAGAATCTTACAACAGTTTTAATGCCATCAACCAGGCCGGGCAGGGTATAAGCGGTTTTGGCTCGGCTTCACAGATTGTCGTCTATACCGTAAATTATCCCTGGAAATTATTCACCCCCATGCTGGGTGAAATCATTGGCACGTGGAATTCCATAACGCATACCTGGCAAGTAAATTTAACTTCACAAATTGTGGTGCGCAATGAACCATATGATTAATTTCTTCTTGCGCCGAAAATTTATACGGCATCTGCTTCGTTCGCAACGCGGTATCGCGGCCATGGAGTTTGCCTTAACATTACCGATTTGGGTTATATTCCTTCTTGGCCTATGTGATGGTACATTTTACATGCTTAAAAGCGAAAAGACCGACAGAATTGCGTATTCGGTTACAGACATCGTTACACAATACCAGGCGATTTCACTTTCAAATTTAAACGACATTGTTCTCGCTGCCTCTCAGTTGATGCTGCCGTTCCAGTTCAGTTCAAACGGCGTTATCATTATCACGTCAATTTATCAGCCGCCCGGTGGCTCACCAACGATCTGCTGGCAATACTCCGGTGGCGGCACACTTCTCAAGACCAGTCAATTCGGAACAGCCAATGGATCGCCGGTTTGCGCCAATGGATCGCCGGCTACATTACCGAGTGGTTTAACGTTGAACGACAACGACAATGTCATAATTTCAGAAGTATATTACAGCTTTTCACCTCTGTTCATGAACGATACTATTTTTCCACCAACTAATATATACCGGTTAGCTGTCTACAAACCGCGGTTGAGCTTACTCATACAGCCGCCGACATAACGAGAAATATATGAAACACGGCTCTTTTGTTTGGCACCTGTTTCGTCTGATCCGCAAATTTATTCGCGTGGAATCGGGTATGACTTTGCCGCTCTTAGCAGGGAGCATGGTCATTGCGACATCCATGGTTGGCTTGGCCATTGATGTCGCCCGGATGCAGCTTGTGCAATCAAAACTACAATTTTCGCTTGATGCCGCCGGCCTAGCGGGCGGCTCTACGGTGAGCACAGCTGATCTGACAACGGAAGTGAATAAGTATTTGTATGTTAATTTCAATAATTATCTTGGCGCAACCGTTACCAACGTTGTCGCGACGCCCAACTCAACGACAACTTTGATAACTCTCACAGCAACGGCGACGTTGCCGACGACCTTTATGCAAGTCCTTGGAATATCGACAATCACCGTAAACGCTAACTCTCAAGTGACGCGTCAGATTGCCGGTCTCGAAGTGACTGTCGTTATAGATGTCAGCTATGGTGACGATTTGACCGATTTTAAAGCCGGTCTGTTAAATTTCATACAGACATTGTTTTCGACTGCCGCCGGCGTGAGTGACAATCTCTATGTCGCGGTTGTACCCTTTAATCAAACTGTCAATATTGGTACTGGGAATACGGCTTGGATGGATCCAAACTCGGATGCCAATGTATTGGCGGCTAATCCGGAAGGTTGGGGGCCACCTGGCAACAATTCGGGTTGGGGTGGTTGTGTCATGGCACGGACAAATGGCGAAGGCCTGATTGACGATCCACCGAGCGCTGCCAATCCGTCTACCTTATTCGAGGAAGATTTTTATCCACCCGATACGCCGGCCTCACTTGCCCTGAAGCAGTATCAACCGCCAAATTCGCCGCAAACGCCAGCGTATGAATACAATGACTATACGAACTGGACGACCATTTATAATGCCAATCAACAAACAGATGGGTTGATGAACCCAGCCATTCTGAATGATTATGGCGTTAATCTTTGGTACGGCACTTTTAACATTGGCGGTGTACCCAATACACCCTATTACGCCTCACCATTGAACACCGAAAACCAAGGCCCAAATTTCATGTGCCCGCCACCGATACAACCTCTGACAAATAACGAGACAGACGTTTTGAATACAATCAATAGCGTCGATGTCATTCAAGGCGACTGGTCACCCGATCAGGGGCTGGAGTGGGGTTGGAATACATTGTCGCCACGCTGGCAGGGCCTCTGGGGCGGCGTTGCCAACGCCAATGGCTTGCCGCTCGCCTATAGCACGCCTGGGTGGAACAAGGCTGTCGTATGGGTCGAAGGCATAACTTACGCCGAATTTAACAATGTTCTCGATAACAACATTTATAGTGATTATGGCTATCTATGGCAGAACACCTTGGGCACGACAGATGCCGGAACCGCGATGAATGATATTATGAACAATGCCCAACAGGTTTGTAATTCTATGCTCGCCAACAATATTTATATCTATGTGCTTGGGTACAGCGCTAATAACAGTTACGGCGGCCTGATGCCCGTCATGCAGAATTGTGCCACAGCGCAGAACTATACTTTCTGGTTTGGTCCAGGCGATTGGAATGCTTTCGATACAGCCCTAAATTCAATTGCCGACTCGCTCGTAAATCTTCGGGTCAGCAAATAATCTGGATCTTTTGAATACACTACCTGCTAATGAGTAATGTTTTTTGTAAGCGCTCTTTCGCGCAAGACTTTCATCACGTCCCCAATATCTTTGTCGCTTGCCTCCAACAGTACCAACAGATGATAAAGTAAATCAGCTGCTTCTTCGGGCAGTTTATCTTTCATCGTCGTCGCAGCTAACGCGACTTCAACGCCCTCCTCACCGACTTTCTGGGCAATACGTGTGATGCCTGCTGCAAATAATTTGGCGGTATAGCTGGTGGGTTCCGCTTGTTTGCGGCGCGCGCGAATGGTCATAGCAAGATCAGCTAGTATAGCTAAATCGGGTGCTTTCTCATCACCGAAGCAGCTTTGCGTGCCAAGATGACAAGTGGGTCCAACTGGCTCAGCCATTATGAGAAGTGTATCTTGATCGCAGTCGCGCTTGATGTCCTGGACTTGCAGGACATGGCCCGAGGCTTCACCTTTTTGCCATAGACGTTGCTTGGTGCGGCTAAAGAAAGTCACGAGGCCGGTTTTGATTGTTTGCTCA
>JABDFY010000013.1 GCA_013286365.1 Alphaproteobacteria bacterium | reverse complement strand
AAACGGCCATGCCGGGTCTTTGAGAACACCGAACGCTCAGGTACCAATCCTTCGAGACCCAAACGGCAGAACCACCGGTAGGCCAGATTAAGATGAACTTCCTCGCAAAGCCGCCGTTCCGAGCGAATGCCGTAAAGGTAGCCAACCACCAACATCCGGATCATCAGCTCCGGATCAATCGATGGCCTTCCTATCGGGCTATAATAAGGAGCAAGTTTTTGACGAATATCGGCGAGATCAAGGACTTGCGCTACTTTGCGTAGGCTATGATCTTCAGGCACATGGTTCTCAAGGCAGAAATCGTAAAACAAACCCTGTTGTCGGTCGTCCTGGTGTCCCATCATGACTGTGATCCTCCGTGCCAAAACGGAATCACAGAATCACCAATAAAATAAAGCCTTTTCTGAATCTACAGTCGATTCACTCTTCGCTTTGATAACGCCCTTTTTCACCAGTATCCGTCGTGTTTGGTCCGCCAATTATTTCAAATTAGGTTTTTGAAAATAATGAGAGCGCATTATAGCCGTAATGCGGGGGCTTTTTTAGGCTTAAAGCAATGACGGCACGACGTAAATAATCCGGCGAGTGCTTACCATAAATGCGCACTACCTGCCGAACCTGCGAAGGCTACTTTTTGGACAAAATTTATTTGTGCGATTGGCAGCTAGACGATTCTCAAAATCAGTCCTAAGTGTGTTTCTTGTCGATGATTCTTGTCGAATCATGGGCCCAGATAATACAATCTTTTCAGGCCGCTATATGCCCGATTCGTTGAACTTACCCCTTTACTCACGTAGTCCGATTACAATCGACTATTGGAATTTCCCTCAAGACCATAGCGTTCAAACGCCCCTCTTTAGTGAACTTTATGGTGTTTACTCGAAAGGGTTTCCGCACGGAGCGCGCCAGCCAAGTTTTTTTGACCGCATGTTCGCTCTTAACCGTAACCAGAGCGTGCAAAGTCAGTGGGGCCCCGCTTGTTATGAAATTGCCTATGCGCGTAGACAGGGGAAAATTGTCGGCACGGCTATGTATATAATTATTGTAGCCCCGCGCGGCGGTTGGCCTGACAGCCCCTATCATGCTGCTGTAGGCATCGACTACCGCTCGGTCTTGCCGGAAGCACGCGGCGGCGGCATAGCTGGTGGTTTTGAGACAAGGGCTATTACCAGAGCCGCGACTTGGCTTGAGCAGTCAGGACGCGTCCGTCGTGCGAATGAAGCACTCGTATTTCCCTTCAATGAAATGTCGCGACCATTGGCGATGCCATTGGGCGCTTTTGCTGACGATGTAAGGCTTGCAAAAATTAATCCTTTTGATCGCGTGAATACGTGGAATAAGGCTGGCCTGTTACGTGTTATACCTTCGCCATATATTCCCAACTATATCGAACCGCCATCAGTTGATGGTGACGAAGAATGTCATTATTACAGCTTCAACGTTAAAACAAATGGAGCACCAATCGGAGCCCGCACCATTGAAGATGTTGTTCTGCGATATGCCGCTTTACGCCGGATGGACGGCGCAGATCCGCGTCAGGATCCAGCTTTTAGATTAATGCTTGCTCAGCTACGACAAAAGAACAACCTTACACCTGTCGCCGACGCTCTAGACTTACACCCTTTTCGTGAATTCGCAGATGCGTTGTTGGGCTTGTATCCGCATGCTATACCGCCAGAAATAGCCCATTATAGTCTTGGTTCTCTTATTCATAGTGGATATGGCTCTGCTCATTAAAATTTTTACATCGGCACAATGACTTCTCCTGCGAATAGAAATTAAAGTCAGCCGGATCAAGGTGACAACGACCGTACCTAGCTTGCGAGCTTAGCCAGTAATTGAATTGCCCATGCGGCGCGTGTGTAATTGACTGGCTGAGGCGCACCTGCAGCATACGCTTCCAAGGTATTCCTTAGTCTAGGATTTCTACGAAGACCAGAATCTGTGTCTACAGATTGGACTAGCCTCTGAAAATTAGCATCCCAATCCGGATCAAAAGGAGCCAAGCCTTCATAGAATGCTTGCGGTTCTTGAGAACCTTTTGAGCCTACATGGCGCACTCTGGAGTTTGTGTCTGTCTGCATAAATCCAGCATTTGTGGAATTTGCCCCAGATCCTGTGGGTGTGATAAGACGTACAGCACTATCAGTCACTTGAGTCAACGACGGTTTGAACTTAATAATTCTGGTTAATAACCCGTTTGCTTTTAATAAGTATTTTCAATGTACAGTCGACACGGTGATTCTTGCGGGAATAATGGGTAATCGGGCATAATCTCGTGTGACCGCATCGTATAGCAATACTTAAGCGCGCTGATTAATTACCTAGTTTATTGTGCCAATGCCCTCAGCCCTGCTTTGACATATGCTTATAAGGCTTGTTACTAATGTAAATAATCAATCATGCCCTATTAGAAAGGCAAGTCATGAAGACCACATTTACTTTTCTCCTGGGTTTAACATTTGCTTTGACACTTGGCAGCGTCCTTACGCCAACCAACGCTGATGAAACGATCGTTAATGCGCCTGGTGTACAAATTTTTCACGGAGCTAACGGCACATCCGTCGTAACGCCGGGTGCACAAATAGAAACATCCCAGCCGAGCTCCCCTGTCATCGCGCCAACCGCTAACACTGCTATTGTAGACGGCATGGCCTCTCCGGCTACTTCAGCCTCTTATATCAGTGCTCAGTTAGCAGGAATGGATTTTAGCAACCAAAATCTTTCCGGCGCTGATTTTACTAATGCCACCCTAACCGGGGCAAACTTTAGAGGAGCAATCCTAACGGGGGCAAAATTTAACAACGCCACCCTATCAAATGTTGATTTTAGCAATGCCAACTTGACCAGCGCTCATATGATAAATGCAACTTTATCTGGCGCAAATCTGACCAATGCTGACCTATCAAGAGTTGATTTAACAAACGCCACACTCGATCACGCCCTTGCCATTAACACACGTTTCAACGGAGCAATTTTAAACAACGTGGATATGAGTGTGCTGGTCAGACAAGCTACCCAGCGCGCCGCCTTTGTTGACGCCGATGCCATTAGTTCGGCCTTGAAAATTGATCCTGCACACCCCACCATGCCCCACAAAATTGATTTAACTATTAATTTTGATTTTAATTCGGACAAACTGACTACGGATGGCGCCAAGCAAGTCCACGAAATCGCCAACGCCCTTAAAGACGCCGATTTGCAAAAGTCCCGCATTCTCGTTGAAGGACACACCGACAGCATCGGCAGTGATTCCTACAATCAGGCGTTGTCTTATCGGCGTGCCATGTGCGTTCTTCGCACTCTTATAGAAGAATACAAAATCCCTGCCACCCAACTCTCAGCTAAAGGTTTTGGCAAGACAGAACCCATCGCTAGCAATGAAAATGATCTTGGCCGCGCCATGAACCGACGGGTAACTTTAGTAAACGTAGGCAGTTAAGGCGCTTGATGAGTTTGTTCTAGTGAGGTTGTCTTTATAAAAGAAGCGTAGCACACCATTAAATTCTCTATAAACATTACACTGTAATATTTTCTGTAGTAAACATTGGAAGATATGTGAGATTTGTAATCGACTTTACAGCTATTTGTAATTGTGCAGCGCGGGGAACTTGGTTTATAAAAATGGATCGTCATTTAGAACCTGAATATGGGCTTTTGCACCGGTCTCTTGCCTCTTTTATCACGCCCGCAACGAGCCTTGACATTCGATCAGAAAATTTCAGAACATGGCGGTCTTGATGGCATCCGGCATCGCAAACCAATTGAGTCTGCCTTAGCCAGGCCGAAAAATCTCTACCTCTGTAGCAAACCTAAGGCAAGCATTGCTGTGCTAGTTGCGTCTTACACCTATGGCCTGACACTCAATCACCCCTTTGTTGATGGCAATAAACGCACGGCTTTCACGGTGTGCCGGCTGTTTCTAAAACTGAATGGTCTTGATCTGAATGCAAATCAGACTGAAAAGTATAAAATTTTTATGAAACTAGCTTAGGCAAGCTAACAGTAAAACAGCTTGCACACTGGCTATCCACTCATCTTTCCAGTTAGCCCCTCTTAGCCAAAATCAAACAAGTTATTCGGGCGTAAGGGCTGGTTTCTTTCTGAAATATTTTCAGCCTGGGCCTATTTTTAAAGGATTCCCTGGTTCCCCCCAAATTCTAGGAAGGGGAGCGCCCTTCAGAGGGGCATGTGCACGCATCTCCGCATCATTGATGATAGAAGCCATCATTTGTTCATCGACGTCATGACCAACTTCGGGAGCCAATACAATATTAGTACCCGGAACCAAGTAATTTCTTCTGCCGCCATACACGTAGTATTTGTATGTATGGCCGCCGTACTCCCAACTCTGAATTTTTCTATCACCATTTCCCTCGGGTTGCATCAGCTCTTTTCTATCGCTGTGCGGCTGGTTAAGCAGAGGCACTGCGACAACCGGATAGTCATGTCCCTTCAAGTAAGCACTTATGTTTGCCATAGCAGCCACCTGATCAAAATCATCGAGACGCTCTGCTGCACCAGCAACGATGGCATGCATTCTTTCTCTGACGCCATCATTTGAATTAATTGCCAAGACGGTTGTCGTGCCTGGCACTCTGAAATAATCCGACCCATCGGGGTGGTTAAGAAGGGGATAAATGTTACTTTTATTAGCCATCCAGAATTGGAAGGCAGCGTCATGAGGTTGTACGGAATGGGTCATAACAATAACAGAATAATCCTCGGCAATATCCATCAAATATTGTGTTAATGTACTCCATTGAGCTTGCTCTGCACCAGGCAGGAGAGCCGTATGCGAATTACCAGCATCAATGGAGGCCGGCATCTGAGTGATGTCATCTGGCGCCGGTATCTTAATGCCACTTTGATCGGCAGTTATTGACCGGCTAGGTGTTGCCTCCTCGGTAATAGATATTCCGTATCCACCATTATCACCCATAACACCATCATTGGCTCGATATCCCCCATGGAAATCATGTGTATAATCGGAGGGGTGTGCAAAGATAATATTGCGCGCTCGAATTGCGAAAAAAACAGGGTATGAATCTTCTTTGTTTCCTACATTGCCGACTGTCGTCGCAACCACGGTTGTGCTTAGTCTAAAGCCGACAATGTCGAGTTCACCCGGACTGAACGGTGTAGCCGTATGGTGTGTAGCAAGGAAAACATCGCCTGGTTGATGTGTGTTGACTTGCAGTTGCTCGCAGTCTGCAGGAAGAACAACCAAACCACCATCATGCAGCTCGTCATCACCTGACAACGACTTTCCATCTGCGACTTTAAATCGAACGGGAATAGGGTCGGCATACATCTTCCATCCACCGCACCAAACAAGAAATTTAGCTTTGCTGGGATTGTCGCTAAAGATGATGTTTAGTTCCCCCACATTCATTGCTTGAGGGTCATGTTCTGCGGCCATCAATGGCATTGCTTGCGCAAACTGTAAAGGTAAAGCAGCAAGCGCAGCCAGTCTAAAGCGCTTCAACATCAAATATCTTTCCTATCAAAAAATCAACTCTAGCAATTGATCCTACTATCTATATGCGCAACTAAAGAGAGAAATTTATTCGCGTTTTGTTAACTTTACAGAACAGCCAAAAACCTTTTGTTTTCACACGAGAATTGTCCAGCCAATTTTTGGTATGTCATCTATCGAATATTCAAATTATGCAGCTAAGGCGCAAATAACTTAAAGTTTAATTTTTCCGCGCTGAATTCTTAAAAGCGGAAAAAACTTGGTTGATTTTAACCTTCCTCACCCATTACCCAGTTTCGTCGTTTCCGGCCCGCCATTAGATTTAAGTGGTAAGATAAAATGTCTATGAGTGAGATCTATCAAATTTTCTGCAAGCAATGCATGATGATAAAATGATTGAGTTGCAAAACCATTCCAGAAAAAGACGTAAATCAGACGCACGAGATTTCAGGTAATTTCCGATAACGTGGAGGAATCACTCGAATTGGACGACTTACAGCGACAGATAACACGTCATCGTGCTCTGGCGACCAATCACACGGTCTGACACCAATACCCAAATCTTTAGCAGACCTTACAATTGCTGCATGCTCATGAAGCAACCAGAAACACCCCTCCACTCTCTGTCTGAATTTATATATCTGCTCAGCTTCGACAATTACACTTGGCATGGGTGTTTGTAGAAAATCCTGTATTTCTTTGACCTTACTGCGTTCTTTTCTTGCGACATAGTCTGCATGACTATTCCGTACAAGTTCTTCGTAGCATTCTGGCCTATTGTTTATATAAGCCGCATACGCAAAATTAAATCTGTCCGCAATCGGTGGACACCCGTGATTCACGGCAGCGCCAAATATACCGATTGTATCATCTGAAATAGCATCGATATTATTGAATACGGCATCTGTACTCCACAGATTATTGTTTCTCATTCCATCCAGTAAACGCAATTCCCCGGGATGAAGAACGTCAGAAAGCGCTATTACACTTTCTCTCAACCTTTCATTAATCGACCAATAATAAGAAGATGCAATAGATCGCATATTTCTGCTTAAGGCAATTTGCTGAGCCTTAGCCGGATCAATTGGCTCTATAGGATGAATAGCAAATGGATTTTCGTATGGGTCTGCGACCGGCAATATACCTTCTTCCCACTTCCCGTAAACCACAGCGACGCGATTTAGAGCTGTAATGATATGGTTTTCGTGTTGAGTATTAAGTCCTTCAGTTTCAAGTTTTTGCTCGAGTAGTTTGTCTTTTTTCTCGATAATATAAAGCAAATCCAACTGCATATCTTGTAGCTGAAAATACACATCTTTTAGGTTCGTCAAAGCCTCCTGACCTTCTCTCTCAAGGATGTATTGTGTGCGCGTATCCCATAGCCTTCTAATCATTTCAGATTGTTGTTGGGTTAGTCGAGGCAATAAGCCGCCTGAATTGCGATGGAACGCATAGCGTCCTGAATAATCGGTATGCCTTTCCATAGCGACACGTGTTTCTTCACATAAGCAGCGCGTAATCAGATCACAATAAGCGGCGTAGCTATGGGTTGATTGATCGGTTTCATCGATCCAATCTCTCGGGTACGCCTCAGTGGGATTTGGGCTAAACATATGAAAAGCGCGAAGAAAATTGGCATGGCGACGCGTCAGAATGGTTTCCATCCGCCGATCCCAAAGCTGCATACACAAATCAATTTCTTCATCCGTCAAGGTAGGAAATGCAGATCCTGAATGACGCCGCACCATATCCGTGGCATTGCGCCAGATTGATACACTCATTCCTTGTTTTGCAGAGCGTAAATCCGCCGAAGAGGCTGCTGATTTTTCCGCAGTTAGTGTCTCTGGAGTTGACCCCTTCAATGGGCCTATATAAACGGACGGCCTGCCCACCACAGAAAATTTTTCGAGCGCTTTCTGACGATCCATGTTTGGGGAACCATAGAGGTTTGCTGGTTCTAGGCAACGCCCTATAAATTCAACATAGGCGTAATAGCTGTAAGATGGCTGGTGGCCATTTGAACGTGTACCCTCAATCCTCCAGTCGTCCGGGGAATCAAGCTCTGGGTCATCACTAAATTGCGCAAGCGCACTCAAAAAAGCATGATGGGCAGCATCCACTTCTGCGTCCGTCCATATTTCCAGTCCTTTTCTGTATGTCCACGCTACACCATAGTTTGGATTGCCATCTTCTGCCCCTGTGTAGCCCTTAGGGCGGTAATAAGTACTGGCTTCTCTAGAGGGGATGGCGATTGACATAAATATAATTTTTCCGTTTAAAAATTTAATTCTACTGTTATGCGTCGATGTGTTACAGCCGCAGGGAGTTCGGGGGTTTTTCCTAAATCCAATGCAGCTCCTGGCAATTCGTCAACAGCTAACTGGTTCAACTTGACCTCCCCTGATGTCAGAAGTCCTTTTTGTTCCATTGCTGGAAGAACACTATCTTTGAATAAAGTGCAGCAGATCGATAATTCATTATGGGATAATTTGCCTGTCATACACATTATAGTGAAAGTTACCGGCAGTATTCTGAGTATGCTTTGAAAGTCAACATCTCCAACATATTGTTCAAGCCGGCCACTTAAGGGATTTGCTCGTTCTGATCCAAATGAATCCCGGATGACTTTAACATTTTGAGCAAAAACACCATGGGTCTCACGAGCTCCATCGCCAGGCACAAATACCAGCATGCCTTTTGTATTGCGGTGTAAGTCAGATTTTGAAATGCTGATTGCAAAACAAATGGAGTCATAAAATGCATCCGAAAAACGGAATGTTATGATGGACTTTAAATCATCGCGCATAATTTATCTCTTTAAAACTGTTAGCTTGATATAATTCTTCTGGTCATTATGTCTAGAAATGAATTGCTTTCATATCTCATTAACCATGATTTTCATTGACAAAATTGTCATTATGCAAAGTTTGTGCGTGATTGTTTAGTTATCTCTATTCTTTATCATAAAATGACGGTTTTCTAAGTGATATTATATAAGAAATATTACGGTGTAATATTTTGTGTAACACACGATGGAAAATCGTTTGAGATCTGTAAACGGCTTTGCAAACTAATATATTGCATGTGCCATAATTGACTTTTCTCTGAAGGCAAAGGTCGGAAGTTCGAATCTTCTCGGGTCCACCTTTCTTTTCATATAGAATCTAAAAAGCATATTAAACATGGGATGGAGTGGCTCATCCATGCCGGATTTTGAGGCGGCCCTCAAGGGTTCGAAATCACTCGTCCGTCGAAGCTTTGGCGTAGACTGAGACGCCATCCAGAAAGGCCTTGCCTTTACGCTACGCGCGACTATGGTTCTGCAGGTTCTTACCAAGGTGGCGGAAATGTGTTGGAGCGGCGAAGCATCGGCGACATTAGCTACGGCCGGTTTCGCAGGTACGGCCTGGGCATTCTATAAAAAAGAACCCACGTCTTTATGGATAGCGCTCGGTTATTTTTCACTGATGGAGGCGCTGCAGGCCTTCACCTATACCGTCATAAATCAATGCGACAATCCCGCCAACCAGATCGCGACGTTGTTGGGCTATCTGCATATCACCTTCCAGCCATTTTTCGTCAACGCTGTTTCGATGTATTTCATTCCGGCGGCAGTGCGGCGCAAGATTTCACCAACTGTCTATGTGCTCTGTTTTATTTCCGCAATCTTTATGCTTATCCAGCTTTATCCTTTCGCCTGGGCGGGCCACTGTGGCCCCATGCGGCCCTTGTGCGGCGATAAACTCTGTTCGATACGCGGCAACTGGCACATCGCGTGGCTCGTTCCCACCAACGGCATTTGCAACAATCTGACGGGATCTGCCATTCCGTGGCTCGATAAAGCCTGGCTGATGGTAACGCGCGGGTTCCCCACCTATGTATTCGCTGTGTTCGCACTGCCCCTTCTTTACGGATCGTGGCGCATGACGCTCTATCATCTTCTCTTGGGGCCCTTGCTTGCCTTGAGACTCACCCACCATAACACTAACGAATGGCCTGCCGTTTGGTGCTTGCTTTCCATAGGATTGCTGTTGATCGTGATCGATACGCCCGTTCGCCGCCTTCTGTATGTGAAAAAATGGATATTATGGCCCGCCAGTTTTCGCGAACCGCCTGTTTTAAAATCGCCCAGTAGAATTGACAAACATCATTGATGCTGGGTTAAGCTTGCAAGCCCAGGAAGTTTAAAATGCGAAGATTTGTTTTGTACGGGGTGCTGATATTTTTTATCATAAATGAATGTGTTCAGTCCGCAAATGCTTCTACAGTTAAGTGCAAACAAGAAGCTGAATCTGTTGCTATAGTAGAGTCCAAGAAAAAAGGTAATTTGCCCAACGAACTTCTATCGGTAGCCCATCCCACGGAGATGGATGGCGATGATGATGTTGTCTATATTGGCGCAAGGGCTTATTACAATTATTTTAAATTAAAATTCGATCCTCAATGCCGGTTAATTGAAATTGAGGATGTTGAATACCCTGGTTGAGCTTTTAATTTACATTAAACCTGATGGTCTGTCGGCGCCGAGACTTATCATCCTTGGCCCGCCAGTGCTTTCTTGAAAATGTTTATATAAAAACTGCCGTGCAGCCCTCATGCATAGGACCACCGCAAGGGTCACTTTAGTTTACGTCTAATAAAACCACATCATTTTCTTACACAGCTTCTGGTAATGAAGGGAAGCTCTAATGGTTAGGGCATAGCTCTATCGCTAAAATGCTAAAATGGTGGGCCCCATGGTTAAGTCAGCTGTATCGAAAATTTATCTCATCCTTATGCTCGCACCCATTTTCACAGCGTGCGATGCGCCCCGTTATGTCGACAGTAATGGCGTCAGATATTACGACGCGAATGAAGTGTCGACCGACACCCTACCAAGCGGCCCCTACACCAAAAATGGTCAATATATCATCAACCCAGAAGATGCCACCAATACTCGTGATAATCGCGGCAATCGCCCGCAGGGTTATGGTCATGATGTAAACGAAGATTATACCGCGACGTATCAGCCGGACACGATCATCTATGGAGACGGCAGGATAGTCTACCCGGATAGTAGGACTGTTTACCCGGCGAACCAGACTACCACCACGACCACGACAACCACAATTGAGACGCAATAAGCGGATTTAAATTCGTGCCTCTATTATCGTCGCCCGATATTGAACTTCTTACAACACCGAATTTCATTGGTATTAGCTATACTTTTAGCTATTCGGCTTAATCTAATTTTTCTTGTCGTTTTGTACATAAATGAATTGTTTTTACCTCTCACTCATCATGAGCTTCATTGGCTGCATTCTCCTTTAACTAACTTCGTGTGTAATAATTTAACCGGAAATATCCGGCGTTAACCAAGTAACGATTGGCGTTCACTTGCTTTTTTCGCTGTGTCTGACAGTGATCAGATTAGGGCTTGAACCATCAATATTTGGGTATTACGGTTCATGCTCTTGCAATGAATTTCCAACATCCGAGAACAAATAATACCGGTGATTTCGAGGGGAGATATTATTTATGCTTAATGAAATTATCACACGTGGTGACACAAGATACATCGAAGTTTCCGGGGGTTATGTTGCCCTCGATTATTATGAAGGTTTTAACGCAGCGGTTTTGGGTCCGAACGGCATCAGTTCTGAACAGTGGTGGCAGCAGACACTTGAGGCTGTTAAAGGACACACTCCCCAGGTTCTGTCTGCTCTCAAAGAGCGCGATAGACTACATGGCGAGATCAACCAATGGTATATTGCCAATCCATCTCCAACGGCAGATTCTCCAGAATATCCAGCCTATTTCAAAAGATATAAGGCCTTCCTTTCAGAAATCGGATATCTGAAAGATGAGGTAGAAGATTTCACAGTTGAGACAGAAGGCGTTGATCCTGAAATCGCTACACAAGCTGGCGCCCAACTTGTCGTACCGCTAAAAATTGCCCGCTATGCCTTGAATGCAGTGAATGCAAGGTGGGGCAGTCTTTACGATGCGCTCTACGGCTCGGACATGATCCCGGAAACAGGGAAAACGCGAGCCTGGAGAAATGGATACAATCCTAACCGCGGTCGTGCAGTTATTGATTTTGCTAAAACATTTCTTGATGAAATCGTCCCATTTGAAGGCGCCTCACACAAAGACGTTGTACAATATAAACTCGAAGATGGTGAAGGCGAAGAAAAAGCTCTCGTCGCTCGGCTACCCGGTGGCCGTACAGTCAAGCTAAAGGTCGCCGCCCAATTCGTTGGTTACAATGTAGATAATGATGGCGAGCTATCGAGCATCGTTCTTTTGCATAACGGATCGCATCTTGAGATCAAGATCAATCGTAAGGATAAAATCGGAAGTGACGATCTAGCCGGTGTGTGCGGCATCGATTTAGAGGCGGCAGATACTGTTATTCTGGACGGCGAAGATTCGGTTGAGGCTTCTAGTCCACAAGCCAAGCTTTTGGTTCATAAAAACCTTGCGGGCATTCTTGACGGCACTTTGACGACCGAAGTTACAAAAGGCGGGAAGAGCTTTGTCCGAGGCCTAAACCCTGACCGTAGCTATGTCCGCGCCAATGGCGGTACTCTCACACTGCCTGGCCGCGCCAGAATTCTGATACGCAATGTCGGCCTTCATCTTTTTACCAATACTGTTTTAGATGAAAACTTCCAACCTGTTCCCGAAGGTGTGTTCGATATTTATGCCGCCGGACAGATTGCAGCTAATAACCTCAACAGCGATTCAAAATTCCGTAATAGCGCAGAATCTATCTATTTCGTGCAGCCCAAGATACAAGGCGATGATGAGGCCGGACTTATTGGAGAAATTGTATCATCTTCAGAACGGCAGGCAGGTATCTCGGAACGGGCGGGGGGCGAAAAGAGATATGCGATCAAGATAGGCTTGATGGACGAAGAGCGTCGTACCACTCTCATGCTCAAGAATTGCATAAGTGCTTTGCGCAATCGCATTTTCTTTATCAACACAGGTTTTCTCGACCGTACAGGCAGTGAAATTTTCACGGCCATGAGAGCCGGCGTTTTTCTGCCTAAAGCGGAGATTAAAACGGCTCCATGGCTTAAGGCCTATGAATGGTGGAGCGTGGCCACAGGTATTATCTGCGGCTTACCTGGTCGCGCACAGATCGGCAAGGGCATGTGGGATGCCCCCAACCGCATGCGGGAAATGTACAAAATGAAGCGTGGCCATACCCAGTCGGGCGCCACGACAGCATGGGTTCCTTCACCAACGGCTGCAACCATATTTAGCATGATGTGGCATTTGGATGATGCTTTCGCCATTCAGGCAAAGCTTGCGCCACAAGCATATTCTGCTGATCGAGAAGCTGTACGCGATCAAATTATGGAAGTGCCGCTGGTCAACCCGGCAAATCTCACGGCGGACAAAAACAGGCAAGAACTCGACAGCAATATCCAGAGTATGCTGGGCTATGTGGTGCGGTGGATCGATCAGGGTATTGGTTGTTCGACGGTCCCGGATATAAACGATGTCGGCCGCATGGAAGATTTGGCCACGTTACGTATTTCAAGAAACAAAATTAATAATTTGCTGCGGCATGGCGTTGTATCGAAGGAGGAAGTGCTCGACAGTATTCGTCGCATGACGGCTAAGGTTGACAAACAAAATGTCGGCCATGCTGCCATGTTGGTATGGCGAGCCGCTTCACTAGAGGTTGGTTCCAGAAAACTAGGCGAACGATTACAAAGGACTTTCCAACGGCTTTGGGAAAGAACAGCTCGTGATGTGTATTATCGACCAATGTCTAGCAACTTGGAGGGCAATTTTGCAGTACTTGCGGTGCGCGATCTCTTATTTGAAGAAGAGGCAAACAAGCACATTTTCAACTCACAGATGGCAGAAAGTCCAGATAGATTCTTTGCAACCTCAGCCTATGATTATACCGAGGGCGTTCTTCGCCATTGGCGCGGTGTGGCCGAAAGGGCTTATGGTGGTGATAGACCACCGCTCGCTCTAAGTGCGCGATTGGCACTCGATCGGCACCAACCCGCCTAAATTCGTATGGAGTGTGTTATGCTCTTAGATAGCACGCCAAGAAAGCAATGCGGCTTGTCTTTCATAACACTTGGTAACAAGTGATCGCCTTAATTATGGGCGGCGACAAGCTATAGCCGAACTAAAGTAATCAGAACCATTCGTAATCGCACTCTGGCGCGTGACATGTGGTTGAACAGGAAGTCAGTGATGTCGCGGCAATAATCATGAGCAAGATGAGCAGAAAAATGGTGTATCTGGTTTTCATTCTCGAGCTTTCAATAAACAATAAACTACGCTGGACATAATTTATAATTTAGCTAATGAGCGGTCAATCTTCGTTCCGAGGGTTCGACAATCCAGGTTAATTATGTTTAGTCGGCAGTTAAATTAAGGATATTTAAGAGTTTGCAAAATTGCCTGCATTGAGAACAAGCGAGGTAATGCTATCGCACTGCAGCGTGAAGCCTTTTTCGTCCCCCTGATCAAGCTTAATTGATATTAACCTTGATCGCCCGTTACCTAATAACGCCGTCTACCTCTCTGTTCTTTTTTTGGCGTTTCTCTCTCACGCTGACGAATTCGGATATACCCGCGCCACAACTTTAGGCAGTTGCAGATGAGTAAAGCGGGCTCAGTAACTGTCAAATTAAGTTTTTGCTAAGCAATCCAAGAAATAATGGTCGCATTAATGAAAAAATAGACAGAATTTATAAAATATAAAAGTGCAAGAGGCCCACTATTTCGGGATCTAGGATGAATGATCAATTTCCATTTCATGACCAACTGACACCAAGCAGCCCTACAGATACTTATTCTAAACGGGACATTGAACTGGCGTGGAAAAATGAGCAGCTTAAAATACATTTAGCCCAGGCACTCCATGATTTACATGCAATGAAAACAGCGATGTCAGCTTTGGAGCGGGAGCTTGAGGCGGCGCACAAAGATGGTAAACTAGATGCGTTAACAGGCTTATATAATCGCAGATATTTTGAAGATGAAATTGAAAAAATACACGCAGAATCTGAACGCAGTGTAGGCTATGCCCTTATTATCGTCGATCTTGATCACTTCAAAGAAATCAACGACACCTACGGCCACGCTCATGGCGATGACGTATTAAAGAAGATCGGCAAAACGCTGAAAGTATGCCGCCGCCGAGAAGATCGAATTGTCCGTTGGGGCGGTGATGAGTTCGTCATTATATTGCCACGCTGCAAAAGCCTAGAGCAAGCCGCCACCATTGCAGAAAGAATGCGCGCTAATATTGAAGACAGCGAGTGTGTGCTCGTTTCGGGACATAAAATTAAAATTACAGCAAGTATTGGGGTCGCACATGCTCCTCCTTTGAGCGCCGAAGAAAGCAAAAAAACAAACTTGCGTGATCGAGCCCAGGCTGTGTTTGAGCATGCTGATCTCGCCGTCTATGCAGCTAAGGGTAGAGCTTCGCATGAATACACCAACTATCTCTCCTAATAAAAATCTTGCGTGATCGAGCCCAGGCTGTGTTTGAGCATGCTGATCTCGCCGTCTATGCAGCTAAGGGTAGAGCTTCGCATGAATACACCAACTATCTCTCCTAATAAAAATAGAGAGCGTGGAAACAGGAATAGAGTAGCCGTTTGGTATGAAGGCACAATAGCCGTGATACCTTCCGGCTATCGGTGCAATACTTCGCAAAATACTTATCCAAGCGTCTATCCTGCGCCACAAATCTCCCGTGTTCAGACCCGCCAGACGCCCTAGTGCCGTTATAAATTCTTTCAAGATCGAATTAAGCTCTTGGAATAAGCTGAGTGCTCGAAATAGCAACCTTGGAATACTGCCTCCTGAAGCGCCAAGTTCTGATGGGTGAGAAGTCTCGAGGATCCTTGAGCTTGATGGCCCGAATCGTCGTAATAAACCTCCCCCAAACGGACCCTACAAGATAGCGCCGCCAAAGCCGTGTTCGAGTCAAATTGGGCTATAAATCTTTATTTTAGCTCGATATTTTTTCCGTTTATTACCAAAAAATAGCTTCCATATTACTAAACAACATAAACTTTAATTAAAAACTTATTAACTGATATTGGTATTAAATAACAATTAGAACAGCCATTACAATTAACGATTGTTTGAGTTAAGCCACGTAAAAGCAATGGTTGGAGGCAACGTAATGCTTTTCTTCGGCAAAAAGGACCCAGAACAAGCCGAGCCGAAACCGCGCTCGACGCTTGGTATGCTTTTCAACCCAGAAATTGGCTCAAGCGTCCGCCCGCTTGGCGAAGCCCTGGGTATGTTTGTCCAAATCATAGCCATGATTTTTGCCGCTAACGGTTTGTTTCCACGCAATCACCCAGTATTGTTGACCGGTAAGGGCCAGCTTTCTTTGTCAGAAGTGATCGGCACCGCCTGGCGAGGTCTTTCATTTACGTATGAAGGCGCGCCACGCGTCATTCTATTTTTCGCTGTTATAGGCTGCCTCGTATTCTCAGCACTCGCTGTCGCAACATTTGTCCTCATGCTTTTTGTCGGCAAAGCCCACGCCCAGGTCCAAGCACCTGTGACCAATGGCTGCGGCTCTACCATGTTCGATCCATGTAACGCGACAACGGATATTGCCCAAAACTGGATCAATTACATTTTCTTCGGCCAACCGATGAATAACTACACCTCGCAAAGTGGTTCGGCTATTTCACAACCAACAAACATCCAAGGAGCGCTACAATCTGTATTTGCTTTTTACAGCAATGCGATGCTGGTATGTGCGGCGCTAATCGTCCTCTACCATCTTGTACATATCGTTGTTGGAACCGCCCATCACGGCGAGGTAATGGGCAAACATCATGATAAAATTTGGGCGCCTCTGCGCTTGGTATTTGCCATTGGCCTTTTGGTACCGATTGCCTCGACCACAGGAACGGGAACCAGTCAAATTACTCTTGGATTAAACACGGGCCAGTACATCATTATCAAGATTGCCGAATGGGGTTCTGGCATGGCAGATCAAGCGTGGTCGATTTTTGTCACTAGGTTGGCGCAAGAACAAAATACCTATGTACCCCCGCCTTCGCCTTATACACGCGATATTGTTGAATCCATCGTACTGATGGATGCCTGTATGCATGCCTTTAATTCACTTCTCACGCAGACAGCTCCTGGTGGTACTCCAAATACAGGCGAGAAGGTCACGCTCAAACCAGCAGTTCCGATTGCCGGCGGCACAGCAAATAAGTACGTCTATGGCAACAGTAACGCAGATAATCTCGAAATTTGTGGCTCATATACGATACCCATCGCACCCCCCAACGCAAGCCAAACGACAACCTCGATTATCAATACCTATACATCGGCCATTGGAGCTATACAAAGTGGGGATACTTCTGTTGTCCAGAACATCGAGTATTTTTATCCCGATCAGTCTTGTAATCCGCCTGGCGGTGCTAACGGCCAGGCTCCGGCAGGCTGCACAATTTCTCCCGGATCTACACTTCCTTACACCACAGCCTTCGAAACATTGGTAACCAATTTTCAAACCAGTTTGAATACTGGCGTAAGTACAGCTACGAACAACATGAACCAGTCGCTTAATGACATTGCGACTGAATGGGCGGGACAGGGATGGATCACGGCTGGTGCTTGGTTCAATACAATTGCTGCAACCCAGACGGGCCTATCCAGCGCTGTTCAGGACGGCGCACCGACTATGCATCTACCTTTTATATCGGATTCTAACAGCGCACAGACCTCACCAGCGCTTCGCGCCATTAGTATATACCCTAAGGTAAATGCAGCGCTTTATAATTTCAGAGTTTGGCTACGTCGCGGCAACCAAGCCGGTAGCGCGCAAACGCAGGCCAGCGCCACCTCAACCCAACAAATGGCTGATGCCGGCGCAGATTTTAGTCGTGATAGTGGCGGCGAAGGAAACCATATGCTCGATAAGCTGTTTGCTCTTATCGACTGGGTTGCGTCTATGAACGGCGTATGGAACACAAATATACAAAATGGGTCATCGACAGTTAACGTCGGAAGCACGTCTCTGCCAACGCCCAATTTAGACAGTTTGCCCAACCAAGCAGGAACCTTCTCACTTGGCGTTCAATTTACCAGCGCTAATCCTTTGGCTGAAATGGCTCAGTTTGGCCACGCCAATATCAATACAGCCTACGTCCTCTATGACTGGTTGATATTGGCCGAGCTCGGCGCCGGTGTTGGTAAGGATGCACAAGGAGCACTTAACTTTATACCCATACCTCGATTTGCGTCTGGTCTGATGGGTTTTGCAACGAGTAAAGGTGGAGAAGTTGCAGGAGCTATCGGTGGTCTTTTGGGTGTGCTCGTTCTCGTGTTTTTTGCGGCAGGTTTTATGATGGCTTTCCTTTTGCCGCTGATACCTTTTGGTCGTTTCTTTTTTACCAGCCTGACATGGATCGTGATGTTGCTTGAGGCCGTAGTCTGCGCGCCTCTTATAGCGCTAGCGCACCTCAACCCTGAAGGCGAAGGTTTGCCGGGCCCCCAAGCTCGTAAGACATATTTCTTGATCTTCAATATCTTTTTGCGTCCCACCTTGATGATCTTTGGTCTGATTTGCGGACTTCTGGTTTTCTTTGTCGCCGTCAGCGCCATGAACCAACTTTACGGCATCGCTGTGGTGGGTACGGGTGGCATGTCCCATGGCCATTTAACGCTTTCGCGCCTTACCTATAGCATCGTCTATGTCGTGATCCTCTACGCCTGCGCGAACTCATGCTTTAAGCTGATCCAGGTATTCCCAGACAATGCCATGAAATGGATCGGCTCTGAGGCTGTGCCGGGAACGCCTATGGGCGATGTCGAGCATATCAACCAAGCTCTCAGTCTCGTAACAACATATGGCGAGCAGCAATTGATCCAGCAGACCAGTGGCGCCGCAAGACAGGCTGGTGGTGCCGTAGGTGCAGCCTTACTTCCTGGTGCCCTACCATCACAAGAACAAACAGATATCAAAGGCAATCTGGAAAAATTGGCAAAGCCCTTACCCCATCCGCCAGGGCCACGATAAGTGCCCCCTCAAGCGATCCAAGTATTATTCATCTGCTAGAAAGTCTACATTTGTCCAGAACTGCACTTATGGATTCTTGTTCGTTTGATTACCCGCATGAAACGCCTTGCCCCATAGAATATGATCTTGCCAAAGCCCGTTAATCTGCAAATAGGCTTTGGCATAGCCCTCTTGCTCAAAGCCAAGGCGCTGAAGCAAGTGTTTGCTCGGCTCATTATGAGGCAGACAACTAGCTTCAAGGCGATGGAGCCGTAGGGTTTCAAAGGCTAAACCACAAATTAGTTGCACAGCCTCAGTCATATAACCTTGTCCTGCGAAAGGTTTCCCAATCCAGTATCCAAGCGTAGCTTTTTGAGCAATTCCGCGTTGTACATCGTTCAAAGCAATGCCGCCTAGGAGCGTTGCTTCATGCGTAAAAATAAAAAATGTGTAGGCTTTGCCACGCCGCCATTCGCTTCCATGCCGGCGCAACACGCCTGTGAAATGGCCATAGGATAAGCTGTTGGGCGGCCAAGTTGGCTCCCAGGGCACCAGAAAATCACGACTGCTGTCGCGCAACGCACGCCAGTGCCGCCAGTCGGATGGAGTTCCCATGCGCAAGACAATACGCGGACCCAAGAGCTTGGTATCTAAAGGCAGCTTTGGGTAACGCGGATTTAGATAAAAAAGGGAAGTAAGAAAATGCATAAAGCTTAGACTACTTTAGCCGCCGCACAATTTTGCGGTAATCTTCAAGATTATCCAAAGGCCCCAAAGCAGTCAGAATGGGACTGCGCGATAATAGTTTTTGAGCCACCAATTCAACATCTTTTTTCGTCACATTCATAACCTGGCGCACAATATCATCAATGGGAATGGACCTACCATAGTTAAGCAACTGATGGCCGAGTACTTCCGCACGTCGCATCATGCTCTCTTGGCCCATCAGCAAATCGGCGCGTGCCTGAGCCTTAGCAAGATCAAGCTCCGCCGGGGTGACATTATGCCTGACATCCCGCAACTCATTACAAACGACAGGGATCAGCTCCTTGACACGTTCAGGATCGGTTCCAGCATAGATGCCAAAGATACCCGTATCGCTCATCGCCATGTGGCTGGCACTAATGGTATAAACCAAGCCGCGCTTTTCACGTACTTTCTGAAATAGCCGCGAGGATGAACTTCCGCCCAAGAGAATGGATAAAATTTGAACCGGGTAAATGGCTTTGGCATGAAGCCCAGGGCCAGGAAAACCAAGGATCAGGTGCAACTGTTCGATATCTTTCGCGACCCTTTCATCGCCACTTTTGATCCGACTTTTTTTCTCTTTTGCCATTTTGCCGCGTGGCAATTTGCCGAAATATCGTTTGGCCAAATCGACCAGTTTTTCATGCTCAATTTTACCGGCAGCAATAATCACCATATTGCCGGCGTGATAATACTCCTTTACATAAGCTTTAATCACCTGGCGTGGCAGCTTGGCTATGACTTTTGTTGAGCCCAGAATAGGTCGGCCAATTTTTTGGCCTGGATAGGCCGCAAGATGCAGAATATCGAATATCTGATCTTCGGGCGTATCGAGACTGCGACCAATTTCTTGAATGATGACCTGACGTTCGCGATTAAGCTCCTTAGGATCGAAGACGGAGCGTTGCAACATATCGGCAATAATATCGCAGGCGAGCGACGTATCTTCGGGCAGAACTCGTGCATAATAAGCCGTTTCCTCGCGCATCGTGTAGGCGTTCATAATACCGCCGTTCTTTTCAATCGCTGCTGACAGGGCATAGGAAGATCTTTTTTTTGTACCTTTAAACATCATATGTTCAACCAAATGAGCGACGCCGTTAGCGCGCCAAGGCTCGTGGCGCGTGCCGACACCAACCCAAGCGCCAATAACGACACTTTCAGCCTCACTCATACTGTCTGAAGCTACGCGGAGGCCATTATCAAGCGTAGATATCTCAATCGTCATGAAGCAACCCTGGCTGCAATAAAATTTTGAACGGTCAGAACATTTGCCGGCAAGAGACTTAGGCGCTCCGGTTGCCGCAAGAGGGCCGCAACGGGAGCCGGCAACTCTGGTGTTATGCCAATTGCGCGCTGAATTGTCTCTGGAAATTTCGCAGGGTGAGCACAGGCTAGCATGACAACTGGATCTGGCAGCTCCCGCGACAACTTCCCTCCTACAGCCAAACCGACAGCCGTATGTGGATCAAGAAGAATGCCTGAATTATCGTAGGTGTCTTTAATGGCCTTAATCGTTTCGGTATCGTCAGCAGTGCCCGCTGAGAAAACCTGACGCGCCATAGCCAGTTGGTGCTTTGAGATTGAAAATACGCCGTCTTTGCGCAGTTCCTCTGTCAGGGTTGTCACAGTGCCTGCATTCCCCTGGCATAAATCAAACAGGAGCCGCTCAAAATTGCTGCTGATTTGGATATCCATACTGGGGCTTAGTGTCGCATGCACGACTTCAGTTTGCATGGTGCCCGAGGCAAAAAAGCGCGTGAGAATGTCGTTGCGGTTGCTGGCGACGGCCAATTTTGAAATTGGCAAACCGCACTTCATGGCGGCATAACCGGCAAACACATTGCCAAAGTTTCCGGTTGGTACGACGAAGCTCACCGCTTTTTCTGGCGCACCTAATTTCACAGCTGCGAAAAAATAATAAACAATCTGTGCAAGTATGCGCGCCCAGTTAATCGAGTTTACGGCAGCCAAATTATATTGGGAGCGAAAACTGGCATTGTTAAATAAATTTTTTACAATCGCCTGACAGTCATCGAAGCTACCTTCAATGGCCATGGCATGAACATTTGGTGCGTCAACACACGTCATTTGTTTACGTTGGATTTCGCTCGGTCGGCCGTGCGGATAAAGAATAAAGACGTCGATATTTTTGCGGTTAGCCAAAGCCGCAATCGCGGCTGATCCGGTATCGCCAGACGTTGCGCCAATGACAGTTAAGCGCTGGCCATTATGGGAAAGAAAATGCTCAAAGAGATGTCCAAGAAACTGTAAAGCAACATCCTTAAAGGCTAGTGTAGGTCCATGAAATAGCTCCAAGATCCAGCGTCTATCATCGAGCTGACGGAGGGGAGTTATGGCAGGGTCTACAAAAGAGGCGTAAGCCACCTGCAATAAATGAGACAGAACCTCATCTTTAAGCATAGGTGCCACAAAAGGCCTTAATACACGCGCCGCCGCCTCTCTGTAGGGCACCCCTGCCAAAGCTGCCAATTCAGACGTTGAAAATTGCGGCCAGATCTTAGGTAAATAAAGGCCGCCATCAGCCGCAAGACCAGCCATGGTGACGCCATAAAAATCAAGTTCCGGCGCCTGGCCGCGTGTACTTTGATAAGTGAGTGCCATGGCCGCATATTGGCTGAGAAACAAAACCAAGGAAAGGCTGGCTTTGCTGTTCTGTGATAATGCCCAGGGCCCGGAAAACTTGGAAAAATAAGTTTCAAGAATCTATAGGCCTTATATTTAAAGGGAAGAAGCAAGAATGATCAAAAAAATGCCAGTAAGAGTGGCATTATTTCGATCAGTTAAAATTTTATTTTTTTCTGTAATAAATTGGTTCGGGTTCGGAGATTACTAAATCAACGAATCGGTTAAAACTATTTTTACCAACAAACTGGGAAAATTCAGCAGAAACAATATTCTCCCGACAGGATATTTTTATCGGATTCAAAAAACGCACATTTTGTGTGCTTAATCTCCTATACCAGAAGCCAAATCATGTTATCATATGACAAGTTCTGTTTCTTCACATCAGGATACAAGGAGGCTGACGATGGCGCTAGAGCAGCGAATTGAGTCATTGAGACGGAGACATGCTTTTATCGAAGCCCTATTGCACGGCGAGCAGACGCGCCCTGCTCCTGATGATGTCAGGTTGCATCAATTAAAGCGCGAGAAGTTGCATCTAAAGGATGAGATGAGCCGACTTGTAAGCGGCCATGAACAGCGCGAAGGTCAAGCAGCCTAGAGCTTTGTTCCAAGATCAGGCTGTTGGCTTGATCGCCGTCGAAAGACAACTCAGTATAAATTATCAATTCCCGCGAGCCTGATATGGGCTCGCGGTGGTATGTCAAAGTTATGCGGGTTCGAGAGCCCTCCGTACCGCAATTTGTTGACGATCATGCCGCATCTCACCTGCGTAGTGAGGATCGTCGGCTGCGAAGATGCGGCCGTGACGGAAAACGGTGACGCCACTCGCAATATTGCTTAAGGTAGCTTTTTCATCAGTTGTTAAGTCACGCATGACCGTTACTCCATCTTTCTGCCTGCCCTCTTTCCATGCACGCATAAGTATTTGATCGCGCATAGTCTCATGAAGCTGAGCATAGTTTCTTTTGGTGCGGATCTCATCCAAAAGATGCGGCAAAGCCAATTGTTCGACTTGATATCCAAGAAACTTGCAGGTCTCTGATAAAGGTGCAGCGCCTGTGTGGTAAAGGGTTAGACTACTGGATGGGGGTACTTTCCCAAAAGCTGCTAAAACCAAACTAGAGGCTGCTGCATAATCGCGCGGCAAAGTATCAACAACGTAGTGCTGGATTTCTGGAATAACAGGAATATCCGCTTGATGGAATGCGCCGACGAGGCGTTTTTGTAAGCGCTCGACATCGCTGACAATTAAACCGTAGCCCATAAAATCGATGACATCGCGAAAGCTCGGCGAAATATCGTAAAGCGCCTTGATGCCTGCAGCATTTAACGTACCGTGTTTGTCAAAAATATCAACATGCCCTTGATAGTGTTTATCAGCTTCTTTCTGCAAACGGCGACCGCTTTTTTTGCACCGGGCAAACTTGCTGATCATGTGGTCGGCCATTCTCTGGCTACCAAGCCAAGAGCCTTGAATATTGGCGTCGTTGAGCACACTGCTGAACGGTATGGTTCGCATATCCTTTGTGTCGATCGGCTTCGTGATCTTTGTTCGGATCTCGCCAACCTCTATATCTTGGCCGTAGACAGTTCTTTCATCCGTATTATTGCCACGCGTCGGGCTTCGCGAAGCACGTGCACTGATAATTTTATATAGTGGATAATTGATCAGTGGGTGTGCCAGAAGGTAGCCAAGTGGATTTGATAATTCATTAAAGTGACTAGCCTTATAGTCTTCGTAACATCCCTTCATCGCTTTGCGGATTGCCCGCTCGATTTTTGGAATGCGTTTTACTGGGCCGCCATTTTCGGCCTGAGCGTTGGTTGCTGTCCGAGATCTCGCTCTATCTTGAATGGCAATTTCTTTGGCGTTATGCGTAAAGAAACGCGCCATGAGCCGTCTGAATGAAGTTGAAAGACCAAAATAGTTATGAAGACAAATACCCTGGAATGTTGCTTTCGTAACCTTATGAAGATTGAACGCGTTGATCATGGCCGTAAAAGAGCGCACGCCATTACGCAAAGGATCAGAAAAGCTACCACCTTCAAACCATTCGATTGCCACGTTCATGCGCGTCGTATCTACGCCGTCTTCTCTAAATAAGGCCAAAATCTCCGCTTTATGCTGAACTAAAAAGCGCGGAACATCGTAGTGAATAGCATGGATGCTTGTGCGCGCTGCCGGTGTTCCGGCGCGGCGAACATTATCACTGTGAGCGACCTGAATTTTCTGAAGAATTAGAGCTGGATCACCGCCAGCCAATGCCAAAATATGTTGGCGATAGGACTTCATACGCAGCATATTCATAAGGAGGCGCGAAGCACCGTTTAAAGTCGTATATTCTTCAAGTAAAGGCGCAATATCCAGACCTGTCGACGCCGACACAGCCTTCTGAAGGGCCAAGGCCTCCATGACATGATGAGCCCCCTTACATTCCGCCAAGATCATATCTTGGTACATATCGGGGTTTTGTTGCGCTAACTGTAAGCGCTTTAATGTATGATAGGCTATGACGCGCGGGTCCTTAGCGCTGTATTTGCGCAAATCGTCCGTTTGCTCTATCCCGGCCAGGAAGTTGTCAGCGAGCTCTTTCAAGTAACCTGGTCGTTCGCAAATCAAGCGGTCAAGCAGCTTTGCTTGTTTCTTTGAGGATAAATCGGCGTAATTGAATTTATTTTTAGGATCGGTTTGTAAGAGATACGCGATTACTGTTGAATATTCTTCCGAGGTCTCGCGTAATTCAATGCGTCCCATGCGCAAACCAAATGTTCGCGCCTTACGTAATAAAGCTAGGGTTGCATCTGATTTGCCGGGATCATCTTTATTCGAATCAAATGTTTGCTGAAGGCAGGTAACAAAGTTTGCCTCCGCTTGAGCGAAAGATAGAGGCGCTTCCCCTGGGCGCGCTAATGCATTCTTGAGCGTAAGAGCTATTTCGTCGAACTCAGATTGGTGAAGGACTATGTCAACGCCACCACTCGCCTTACGCTTCTGCGCCAAAAAACTTTCAGCTCTTTCAAGGGCTGCACAAGCATGGGCAAAGTTTTGATCAAGCGCCATCAATTCTTCGGATATTCCGATCCCCTGCTCCTTCAATTTTCTTATTTCCACGCGATAAAGCTGCATGACAAGTTTGCGCTGTCTGACTGTAGCATCCAACAAGTGCTCGGCTTTAATATTGCCATTACCATCCTTGTCTCCCATCGCCCAGGATGCAGGCTGATAATCGAAATGAAGTCTGTCTTTTCGCTCGGCATATTTTGATCCGAACCGCTTCACTATTGCGCGATCAAACGTGGCATAAACATCATCTAAGCCTGAGAACATTTGATGCATACTATCGAGCACAAACGACACTTCGTCGTGTGGTGTAAAATTACGTAACTTGCCATTTCTCATAGGCGTTAATTCATTATTCAGAAAATTTCTCGCTATCCCCTGTAATCTCAGTGTCGCAGCAGCCGCAGATACTTCGCCACCTTGTACGACTTCGCGCACGGTATCATGCCATTCGCGCAACAATATATTGGTTTTCAGCGTATCTAGATTTGTTGGATGTTGAGTTAAGACAGGAATAAATTTTGGACTGTTGAGATAATCTATAAGTTCGTCGACAGTTTCGAAAACATAGACTCTCTTGCCTGCTCTATTATTCTTCATTTTATAGAGAATGCGTTCTATTCCGCCCGGAAGCATTTGCCTTTCATCAAGAATGGGAGGGGGCTCATCACTATCAGGGTCAAACGCACGAAGGGCCTCATCGCGTGCCGAGCGACGCAAATCAAAAAAATTCTCGCGTGCCAGGTGTCCTGAAAGTTCAAGAATTTTTCCTAATTTTGCGTAGCTTGAAGACAATAAGCGAAGTTTTTTCGGATCACCGAGGTATTTTCTGGTTAACTCTTCGCATCTGCCCACAAATTCGCTGTCTCTGCTTTTTTCGAGATGAAAATCTGTTCTTAATTCAATCTCCGTACGCCTTGTGCTTTTACTCATTCCGACCGTTTTGCTGAACAATTCGTTGCTAAGCAAATCCAGATCGTCGGCGATGTCAGGGGCACTAATTCGAAGTTCTGCAATTAAGGTTCCACCAAGAACCTTGGCGATATCATTGGCTTCAATTGATTTAAGCAAATTCGTATCAAGCATAAGCTATCTACTCATAATTCGGATCCGACAAAACCTTTCAAATAAAGCTCTTAATCTTTAATCGATTTTAAGTAATGCCAATCAAGTTAAATGCCACACATTTTTTATGCGTTTCGCTCGCAAGGTTCAAGCACTCCTTAATTAATCACTTCACTAAGCAATTAAATAACGTTCAGCGAAATAAAATTAGGTGCTGCAAAATTAACCCATTCCTCTAATCATGGCGTCGGGATCAATTTCGGGTTGATCTTGAGAACCTAAATCGACTGGAGATTCCGCATTCTCTTGTGTCGTTTCCTGAGGTTCCGTTGCACTGGATTGTTCTGGATTTGCAGCCTGATTGGCCTTTTTCTGCTCACGCGCAACACGACGCTGGGCACGCTTCAGAGCTGCATCCAGATCGGATTGTTTGCATAAGCCGGCCAAAACTGGATTGCGTGGTTTAATATTGCTCGAATTCCAGTGTGTGCGATCACGGACTTTAGCAATCGTGTCCTTGGTCGTGCCAAGCAATCTCGCTACCTGAGCGTCAAGAAGTTCTGGATAGGTCTTGATAAGGTAAGAAATCGCGTCCGGTTTGTCGGAGCGTTTCGATACCGGCGTGTAACGCGGACCCTTGGTGCGGGTGACGGGTTGTGGCAAATCGCTCTTCACCATCTTGAGGCGAGCACGAGGATCCTCTTCGCAGCGCTTGATTTCTTCGGTCATCAACTGACCATTGAGCACAGGGTCCATACCAATAATTCCGCCAGCAACCTCGCCGTCAGCGATGGCTTGAATTTCTAGTTTGTGTAAACCACAAAAATCGCCGATTTGCTCAAATGTCAGCGTTGTGTGCTCGACCAGCCAAACGGCTGTGGCTTTTGGCATCAATGGAATAGCAGGCATAGTCATCTCCTTAATTTACGTTTGCCGCATCAGTTTATTACAGACAAAATTTTCCCTTATCCGGCCATCGACGACGACCGGACGATCCAAGACCAATTTTGCCGGGATCGATTTAAAATCAGGCGCTCTCAGCGCCGACTTCGAGTACTATCTTACCAATATGAACGCCGGATTCCATCATTTTATGCGCTTCGACCACCTGTTTTATTGAAAATGTCTTATATATCAGTGGTTTAATCTTACCTCCAGCTATCCAGGGCCAGATTTTAGCTTCTAGGGCAGCCCTTAAACGGTCTTTTTCCTCAAGCGAACGCGGCCGCAGGGTTGAGCCGGTCAGTATCAACCTTTTGCGCATGATGGCCCATAAATCGATCGATGCCTTTAGACCATGTTGGACGGCGATACTGACGTGACGGCCTTGGGGCGCAAGAAGGGATAGATTACGCTCAATATAATCACCACCAATCATATCGATAACAATATTGACGCCGTGCTTTGCCGTTTCGCGCTCAATAACTTCAACAAAATCGTCGCGTTTATAATTGATCGTAAGATCAGCGCCGATTTTGCGGCACGCATCAGCTTTTTTATCGCTGCCTACAGTCACAAATATACGTGCCCCTTGTGCTTTGGTCATCTGAATGGCCGTAGTCCCTATGCCGCTGCCACCGCCGTGCAAAAGCACTATATCGTTAGCCTGTAAGGCACCTGCCTCAAATAAATTTGCCCAGATCGTGAAGACGCATTCTGGAAGCGCGGCAGCTTCAACAAACGAAAGCCCAAAGGGCACGGGCAAACATTGCCCCTCGGGGGCTAGCGCATACTCGGCGTAGCCGCCGCCCGATAAAAGTGCACAAACACGATCGCCAGTTTTCCAGCGCTTTACACTCTTTCCGAGCGCTACAATCTCACCTGAAACTTCAAGACCAAGAATATCGCTAGCTCCCAACGGTGGCGGATAATTTCCCTGCCGCTGCATAATATCAGGTCGATTGATGCCCGCGGCTTTGACTTTGATCAGAACTTCGCCGGATGATGGAAGAGGTAGAGGACCTTCTAGCCACTGCATGACTTCCGGTGCTCCAACGCCGTCGCATTTAATAAAATGCATTACGGGTGGCAACATGCTGCGGCTAATGATTAGATTTGTCCTTATGAGGCGGCTGTGCGCCATAAAAGCGATGCAGCAAGCGATGAACCCAGGGAGCCAGAAGAATAGCCACACTGCTTAACATGACAAAACCGCTAAATAGGGCGTAAGCTGAAGCGAATAATTTAACCGTATCGTTGCTCATCGTAGCAACCGGTCCCATCCCACCCAATATCATTGAGGCTTCAAGGATAGAATCAACCCAACCAAGGCCGCCAAGCTCGTGATAGCCCATAACGCCGATCCAAAGCGCGACGCTGACAATAATTAAAACGAACCACAGCGAACGTACAATACGTCTTAGCCATTGTGACGGCGATAGAAGCGGCTCTGTATAATGTTCAAAGGGCATGGAACTCCAACTCCGAATCTAGCAGGATTGTGGCTGGAGGAACATATCCATTATTCGACATCCATCAAAGGGGTTGCGTTATTACATAGCCCCATGCCAAGAAGCCTTTACTCTGTCCCGAACAGTGGATCCAACAAATGCGTTACCTTTATCGTTATCCCATCAAGTTTTGGCGACGTCTCGGGCCCGGCCTTATCACGGGTGCTGCTGATGATGATCCCAGTGGCATAGCGACCTATTCTCAAGTCGGCGCTCAATTTGGCTACAGCATCGGCTGGACGATGTTGTTCACTTTCCCTTTGATGGTTGCCATCCAGGAAATCAGCGCGCGTATCGGGCGAACGACAAGCTACGGCTTGGCCGGAAATTTAAGACTGTTTTATCCCATTTCGATTCTGCGTTTGATGGTGGTGCTCCTTCTCATTGCCAACACGGTCAATTTAGGCGCCGATCTGGGTGCGATGGGCGCCGCGCTGCATTTGGTAGTTGGCGGAAATGCAAAAATCTGGGCCGTACTTTTTAGCCTCGCCTGCGTTGCGGCACAGATTTTTACCAACTACCGCCAGTATATCTCCCTGCTTAAATGGATGACGCTGAGTTTATTTGCTTACGTTGGCGTTGTGCTCATTGTCGACATGCCTTGGCAAAAAGTCGCCTATGGTTTGTTCATTCCTCATATGCATGCTGATGCCGGCTATCTCGCTGCCATTGTCGGTGTTTTTGGCACAACTATCAGCCCCTATCTTTTTTTCTGGCAATCGACACAAGAAGCTGAAGATGTCATCGCCGACCCAAAGGCTCAGCCATTTATGGTGGCCCCAGAGCAAGCAGCGTCGGAGATGAAGCGCATTCGTTTTGATACGCTCGTTGGCATGGCCTTTTCCAACATAATCGGACTATTTATTATTCTAACGACAGCAGCAACTCTCAATGCCCATGGTATTACCGATATCCAAACATCAAGTCAGGCCGCTGAAGCTCTACGCCCCATCGCGGGCCGTTTTGCCTTTATTGTTTTTTCGTTGGGTATCATAGGAACTGGACTATTAGCCGTGCCAATTTTAGCCGCCTCGTCTGCCTATGCCATCGGCGAAGCTCTCGAGTGGCATATAGGCCTTGGCCGCCGCCCACGGGAAGCTAAAGCCTTTTACTCAACGCTTGCGGGTGCAACCCTCATTGGATTGTTTATTAATTTTACCAGCATTGATCCCATCAAAGCCTTGTTTTGGAGCGCCATACTCAATGGCATTATTTCCGTGCCAATGATGTTCGTCATGATGCATATGGCATCTTCGTCGCGTATTATGGGCGATTACACTATTCGCCGGACGTTGAAATTTTTGGGCTGGCTCTCTACTCTTGTCATGACAGCCGTCGTTATAGCGATGTTTATTACGTCGTTTTGACGTGACAACTTCCGCCACCACGTTTGGCAAAATACTGCTGATGGTAATCTTCGGCTCGCCAAAATAGACCAGCAAGTTGAATTGTCGTCGCGATCGGATGTTTATAGCGCCCTGATTGCTGGAGTCTGTCTTTTACCGCGCGCGCCGTGTCTTTCTGTTCATTTGTCGTAAAGAAAATAGCCGATCGGTATTGCGAACCAATATCGGGCCCCTGCCGATTAAGCTGCGTTGGATCGTGTAACTCAAAAAATTTCTCAACCAGCATGGTATAGGATATTTTGCTAGGATCATAAGTAACTAAAACAGCTTCAGCATGACCAGTATTGCCGGCGCATACGTCATCATAGCTTGGGTGATCGGTGTGACCGCCGCTGTAGCCTACCTGGGTCGTGCTGACACCAGGGATTGCTGCAAATTCTGCTTCAACACCCCAAAAGCAGCCAGCTGCAAATATTGCTTTTTCCATATCCCCTCTCCATGCCTCAAGCTGCTATTTTACTGGAACTTATTGGTTGTATAAATCAAAAGATATCACATTAACCATCATGCATTTTTTTCAGTAGCGAATCTCTCTAAAGCGCGCTAGTTGCCTCATCTGTAACGACAAATTTGCCGTCGATTTTAAGGAAATATATTTTGGATAAACGCATAAAGAGACTAAAACTCACAAAGAGATGGTCGACCGACGCAGAAGGCCGCACGCTCAGACTGTACGGTGATTTCCTTATTGCCAGCGCAGCCATTACAAATCCCCCACCTCGGCCCAAAAAAATTGCCGTCATCGATATCGGCTCAAACACCGTACGTATAGAGATTTATGATTGCACACGCTTACCCCCAAAACTTTTATACGAAGATGGTGAGGCCTGCGCTCTCGGCAGCGATATGTCTCCCAATGACAAGGATCCCAAACTCAGCGAAAAGGGTAAAACCGAAACCTTAAAGCTACTAAAGAAATTTAGAAAAAATATTAAAAGTTTTGACGTCGATACTGTTGTTGCCGTAGGCACCGAGGCTCTACGAGCCGTCCAACACACACCGGAAGGCAAAGCGTTTTTAAAGGAGGCCGAAGAAGCTCTTGGTCACCCGATTAATGTCATAAATAAAAATGAAGAGGCTCTGCTGACAGGAAAAGCCACGCTTTACGCGCATCATAATGCTAACGGCATTGTAATCGGCATGGGAGGCGCCAGCACTGAAGTGCTCAAAATGAAAAATGGAAAAGTTATAAAACACAAAACTTTGCGCATAGGTACCTTGAGCTCATTGAAAGCTAGTGAGGGAGATGTAACTGTTGCTGCCGAAATCACGCTCGAGCATTTAAGAACAATTCCGTGGTTTCCCAATGGCAGGAACAGACTAACCCAAAGAAAAGGTCTTTACTTTGTTGGCGGAAGCTACCGCGGAACAGCCAGACTTGAGCTGACAAGGGCCCATGAGGGGATAAACCTTGATTCGCCCTTTCTTGGTGGAGGCCCCACATTAATCTATGGTAATGAAAAAGAACATGAGGCCCTCGAGTTTCTTAGCAAGATGAACGCCCGGGATATCAGAACCTATGTGAACCTTTTGGCAGTGCGGAAATTTGGTAAAGAAGAATTCTTAGGCGATGAAGAGGAGACGCTTACCAAAAAAGTCGGGCTGAAAGACTTACGTAAGTGGAGAAAATCAGACAACTATAGTGACTGGACAAGCTCGGACGACTACAAAGCGTGGCGAAAGTCAGATCAATATAAGGTATGGAAAAGAAGAATAATTTCTCGGGATCGCCTCATTCCTCTTGTCGCAAAATCGGTGCAAAGCTTGTGCAAGCATCTTCAGCCCCATGAAATCACTATTTGCAAACAAGGTCTTCGTGAGGCCGTTGTTGGCCTAGAAATCGGCTAATCGGACTTAACAGGTATGACAGCCACTTTTTTCCCGTGTATAGCTAAGGCAAGTTCGCCTCTTTTTAAAGCCAAGGCCTGCTTGCCAAACAGCTCTAACCGCCAACCATGCAACGAAGCCACTTCGGCATCATCTTCCATGGCAATGGCCTCGAGATCATCAATGGTCGCGATCAGTTTCGTTGCAACACCATGTTCCTCGCTCACTTGCTTCAAGAGAACTTTCAATAAATCCATCACTGGGGCAAGACCATTTGGCAAGATGCGGCGAGGCTCACCTGACGGACATTGCTCCGAAGGCAAAGCGTTGGCATGCGCTACGGCAGCCAAGATTTCCGTGCCCTGGCGGCTTTCGGCAAAACCAGCATGAAGACCACGCGTGCGCGATAGCTCATGGGCGTTTGATGGCGCATGGTGCGCAATTTCCATCAGTGCTTCATCGCGAAGGACTCTGTTGCGAGGCACATTTAGTCGCTGAGCTTCAAGCTCACGCCAAGCCGCTAGCTCGCGCAACAAAGCACGCAGTCTTGGTTTATCAGCGCGCCATTTGAACCGACGCCAAATTTCCTTTGGATCAATGCGATAGGTAGCCGTATCGGTAAGAACTGCCATTTCTTCCTGAACCCATTCAGCACGACCGGAAGCCTTGAGTTGATCCCGCAGCTTGGCGTACACGTCACGCAGATGACTGACATCGCCTAGCGCGTAGGTGATTTGTCGCTCGGTCAAAGGACGATGAGACCAATCGGTAAAACGGCTTGATTTGTCGATTTTAGCATTCGCCAATTTATCAGCCAATGTTTCATAACTGGCAGACTCGCCAAAACCACAAACCATAGCGGCCACCTGCGTGTCGACCATAGGCGTTGGCACGGTGCCAGTTAAATTGAAGAATATTTCGACATCTTGCCTAGCCGCATGAAAGACCTTCATCACTTTGGGGTTAGCCAAAAGATCGAATAGGGGCTTGAGATCGATACCGGGCGCAAGCGGATCCACGGCTACGCTTTCCGAGGGCCCGCCAAGCTGCACGAGGCATAACTTAGGCCAATATGTGCGCTCGCGCATAAACTCAGTATCGACAGTAACAAAATCGGTGTCGGCGTGGGCAGTACAAAACTGTGCCAAGGCCTCTGTTGTGGTGATCAAAGTCATGAGGCTGTGATAGGGGATTTTGAGAAGACAGACAATATAAGATAGAGGATAGCTTGCGTGGCCCGATCGGCAACGGTATTGTGCAGAAAGCTTTAATTTTCCACGATCTACCACCCGAAGGCTGGAACCTCATATGCATCCCTATCGTACCCACACTTGCGGCGAGCTGCGTCTATCAGATAAGGGACAAACCGTGCGCTTGTCTGGCTGGGTCCATCGCAAACGCGATCACGGAAGCCTGCTTTTTGTTGATTTGCGCGATCATTATGGTCTCATGCAATGTGTTATTGACCGCTCCAGTCCTCTTCTGCCCGAAGTCGAACATGTCAAACTGGAAAGCGTTGTGACAATAACGGGTAAGGTCGTGCAAAGACCAGCCGAGACCTCCAACAATAAACTGCCTACCGGCGAGGTCGAGATCGATATATCAGAATTTACCATCCAAAGCGCTGCTGAACCTTTACCTCTGCAGGTCAATAATGTCGATGCTGAGATTGGCGAAGATGTTCGCCTAAAATATCGCTTTCTGGATCTGAGGCGTGAGAAAATTCATGAAAACATGAAATTGCGAGCGGATATAATCGCTTCCATTCGACGGCGTATGTGGGCGGCCGGATTCCGTGAATTTCAAACACCCATCCTGACATCATCGAGCCCTGAGGGGGCACGCGATTTTCTTGTACCTAGCCGAATTCACCCCGGAAAATTCTATGCGCTGCCGCAAGCCCCACAGCAATTCAAGCAATTGTTGATGATCGCCGGTTATGACCGCTATTTCCAAATTGCACCCTGTTTTCGCGATGAAGATGCGCGCGCTGACCGAAGCCCTGGCGAGTTTTATCAACTCGACTTTGAGATGAGTTATGTCACACAAGAAGACGTGTTCAATACCATCGAACCTGTTTTGAACGGTGTGTTCGAAGAATTCGGTAAGGGCCACAAAATTACACCACCCCCCTTCCCGCGTATTCCCTACGACGAGGCCATGCTTAAATATGGCTCCGATAAGCCAGATTTGCGTAATCCGCTTTTGATCAGTGATGTAACATCCGTCTTTGCACGCTCCGATGTCGAATTTCGTGCCTTTCGCGGCATCATCGATAAAGGTGGCGTCGTACGAGCAATTCGTGCCACCAAAGTCAGCGATCGTTCGCGTAGTTTCTTTGATAAACTTAACGACTGGGCCAAAGAGATCGGTGCGCCCGGACTTGGCTATATTACATTTGAGGCTGGTGCTGGCAAAGGCCCGATCGCCCGCTTTGTTGGCGACGCCGCGCAAAAGGAATTACGCCAGATTACCGGCTGCGAGGATGGTGACGCCGTTTTCTTTGTCTGCGATACGAAAGATAAAGCCCCAAAAATGGCCGGACAAGCACGAACAAAAATTGCACAGGATATGGATTGCATCGAAAAAAATACATTCCGTTTCTGCTGGATCGTCGATTTTCCGATGTATGAGTATGATGAACAGCGCAAGAAAATTGATTTTTGCCATAATCCCTTCTCGATGCCACAGGGTGGACTGAAAGCCTTAGAATCGCAAGATCCATTAACTATCAAAGCCTTTCAGTATGACATCGTTTGTAACGGTACTGAACTTTCATCCGGCGCTATCCGAAATCATCTGCCGGACGTCATGTACAAGGCCTTCGCCATAGCTGGCTATTCTGCGCAAGAATTGGAAAATCGTTTTGGCGGCATGCTGTCGGCCCTTAAACTAGGCGCTCCTCCTCACGGCGGCTCCGCTCCCGGCATCGATCGTATTGTTATGCTCCTGGCGGATGAACCCAACATCCGAGAAATTATCGCTTTCCCGCTAAATCAGCAGGCAGAGGATCTCATGATGCAAGCTCCCAACACCGTAGCAGAGGATCGGATGAAAGAATTGCATATCAGGTTGGCCTTGCCGCCGGTGAAGACTGCAAAAGCCAGTTAAGGCATATCCCATGACGATCACACTTGCTCTTACGGTTGGCGATCCTACCGGCATCGGGCCAGAAATTACATTAAAGGCCCTGCAGAAGTTAAAAGATTTTCCAGACATAAAGTTCGTTGTCATCGGCAGCCTCAAGGCCTTGGACGCGACCAAAGAAGTTCTTCATCTTAGTCTGCCAAAAACACCCCAAGTGACATACATGGGCATCGAGTCTGATTTGCCTGGTACCGTCGCGTATAAATCAATCGAAACCGCTGTCCAATTGATTGCGAAACGCGAAGCCGATGGCATGGTCACCGGACCCATCTCCAAACGAAACTTATTGGTGGCCGGCCTCAAGGCTCATGGCCATACAGAGATTCTGGAAGATCTAGCACGCAGCAACTTTAATATGCCGGAAGCCAAGGCTGAGATGTTGTTTGTCTATAAAAAATTCAGACTTTTATTACTGACCAGACATATTCCCTTACATGAAGTATCGCGTGTGTTCTTAAAGTACGAGAACATATCTAAACCTGTCTATATTCTACTCGGTTTCCTCAAGGAGCGACTTGCCATCGTCAAACCAAAACTGGCCATTCTCGGTGTTAACCCCCATGCCGGCGAAGTGGGCGGATATGAGGAAAAAGATGTGTTGATGCCACTTATTGAATCTCTTGAACGTCAAGGTTTAGCCGAATGCACCGGTCCTTTGCCGGCCGATGGATTTTTTCGAGGACTTCATCCACAGAATTCAGGCTATGACGCAGTGATAGCCGCCTATCACGACCAAGGGCTTATCCCTCTCAAACTTCTGGCAGGTTATGAAGCCGTGAATGTAACCATTGGCTTGCCGTTCCTGCGTACTTCGGTTAGCCATGGCACCGCCGAAGACATCGCTGGACAAGGCATTGCCCGTGAGGACAGTTTACTCGCTGCCATTCGCACGGCGGTCGAAATCTTAGCTAAATCGAAATGACATTTTCTAAATCCGCTCGCCTCAAAAACCCACCAATCCCACTATGGGCATCGTTTAAAAACCTATTGCCACCGGAAGGCCAAAAATACGCTGTTTACTATTTACTCATCATCGCTGTTCTTGTTGCTTATAGAAATATCTACGACAATGCTTTTCTCTTTGATGACGAGTTTTTAATTATTAACAATGAATATTTGCGCCACTGGAGTTCACTTGGAAAAATATTGACGTCGCAAACGACAGCCGGCGCTGATACCTACGGTAGTTTCTATCGCCCCCTGCAGAACCTGCTTTATCTTATTGTCTATCAATTCAGCGGATTGTCGCTACCACAATATCACCTCTTGAATGTCTTCTTACATGTCGCCAACGCCTGTTTGGTTTACCGGTTAGGCTGCAAGCTCGGCTTTAAGTCATTTATGGCCTTCTTGGCGGCCTTGATTTGGGCCTTACACCCTCTGCAGGTTGAGGCTGTCACTTATATCAGCGCGACGGCCGACCCACTTTATACCTTATTTTGTCTCCTCGGCGTTATGGCTGTGCTGCCAGATTTCACGCGGCGCAAAATCTTGATGGCCTGTCCAATTCTTGTACTTGCCCTTCTCAGCAAAGAGACCGCTGTTGTTTTTCCGCTGCTCGTTATGAGCTGCATGTTTTTATTAAGCAAAGAACGTTTAAAGCCGGTCTTATATCTAAGAACGTGGCCTTTCTGGTTGATTATTATTTTATACGTCGCGGCGCGTCCGCTTCTTCTACATCTCAACGATTTCCAATTTTTTGATCGTCCGCAAATGGTTTATCAGTTGTACCGCGGACATGTGTATTACCGCCTCCTGACTTGCTTTGCCACGTTGCCCAGTTATCTTGGTCTTTTGGCTTGGCCAACTCATTTACACATGGACCGTGATTTTCCTGTCTATTTGCATTTCTGGTACCCTGAGACCTTAGCTGGCGCCGGCCTTGTTGCGCTGGCGTTTGGACAAATAATGTCGACATTCTCCCGACTTAGAAAGGCTAACGAAACCTCGATCAAAGATGGCCTAGCCGTAAGTTGGGCGCTGCTCTGGTTCGCGGCCGCTCATCTCCTCCATACCGGTATCTTGGTACCGGTAAATTCGTTATTTCTTGAACACTGGATGTATCTACCTTCGGTGGGATTATTTCTTGGGCTTGGACAAGCCATTCAGTTGCAATTCGAAAGACCGCAATTACAAAAATATAAATTTACTGCGACAACACTTACACTTGCGATAGCAGGACTTCTCGGCTTCTTGACATATCATCAAAATGCCACATGGATTAATCCTGATGTTTTTTATAACCGCATATTAAGCTACGGCGAAACTTCGGCACGAGCGCATAATAATCTCGGTAACTACTATTCATCGGAAGAAAATTATGAGCAAGCACTCGAGCAATATCGTCTCGGCCTTAAGACAGCCGATACGCATCCCGAAATTCATCTTAATATCGCACTTCTGCTACTGAAACTTCCCCCACAAGCCGCCCATATCAATGAAGCCATTGATGAGCTTAAGCGCTCAATCGAAATCGATCCAAATTATTATTCATCTTATGAAGCTTTGGCTGAGATCTACGCCTATCAGAAGGATGACAAAAAAGAATCCTATTATCGCAATCGGGCCGAAGAAATCCGCAAAAAGCTCATTCATTAAACATCTCAAGAACCGCGCTTCGCCCGGCGGGCTTTATGGGCATAGAGTTTTAAGTCGGCCGAAGCTAATACGCTTTCTGGTTCGTCGCTTCCGTTATAGGGTGCCAATCCAAAACTGCCACGCAAAGGAATGACTTTATTATTCCATTCAGTCATGCGGCTGTTAAAGGATTTTTCAAGCTTGTCGACACGCATTGTACCAGTTTGTTTGTTGATGTTGGTCAGCAAAATGGCAAACTCGTCGCCGCCAATACGCGCAACAACGTCCTTCGCACGTACCTCGCCGAGAAGTGTATGTGCGACTGTCTGTAAATAATCGTCACCGGCCGAATGGCCCCACATGTCATTAATTTGTTTGAAACCATCCAGATCAAGCATGATGAGCACGCCACACGCGCTCGGATCGCGGCGCGCGGCAGCAAGTTCACGCTGCATAGATAATAAAAGACCACGGCGATTAAGTAGGCCCGTCAATTCATCCGTCAACGCCAGGTTTTCAAGCAGTTTAATGCGCTCTTCTTGTGCTGCAATGACCCGTTCTGCTTCGCCCAGTATATTACGAGCCTCTTCAAGGCTATCGATTTCATGGCCTCGCAACAGGGTTATCGTCGAATGAGATAAAGACCAATCTTCCTGAATAAAAGAAGTATGTGCCTTACGATCAGGCATTTTTTTATTTAAAATCAGTGACTGTAACATTGCTAACTCCCATTGCGGTTTTGTCCCACGCGGACAATCGGCTACAAACCAGGAGCAAGGACCGGGCCAATCACCTATCTTGTTGAAATAAATAACATTTTTTTCTATCCCCAGGCTAGGCTCCGAAACTTTTGCCCAACCTAGGTCGGCAGAAATTGCCTGTATTTCTAAGGCTCTTTGAAAACTTATATCTGTAACGCACGCATATCCGTAACGCTTTGCATATACTTGCATTATCAATCGGCTTGAATTTGTGTTAACGATGGTCCATCGAAGGCTTGCAATCTGACGTTAAGGAGAATCAGCACGTGCGAATTGCATCACTATCTATAAAATTTCTGGCCGCTTTCCTGCTGCTGACCCTGTCGACACCCGCTGGCGCCAACGTCCCTATCGGCAGACCGGAAAATGCCGATGCAGTGTCGCCTGGCGACGCAACGCAAGCCCCCGAACAAATCCATCCAGATTCTGAAAAGGTCTCCATTGCCCCTCATCGCGCGATTTATAAAATGACCCTCGCGTCGGTGAAAAATGGCAGCAATATTACCGATGTATCTGGACAAATGATGTTTGAATGGTCGGATGCTTGTGATGGTTGGGCCGTACAACAGCGTCTCCAGCTGCATTTTAGTTATGCCGAGGGCGATGAAACCAACGTCAATAGCACTGTGATCAGTTGGGAATCCAAAGACGGTAAACACTATAATTTTAATGTCCGTCGTGTGAGTAATGATAAAGAAACTGAAGTCTATCGTGGCAAGGCAACGCTTGCCGAGGACGGTACTGGAACGGTTATTTATACAGATCCCAAAAGCAAGGAAGTTAAACTGAGCGAAGGCACTATTTTTCCTTCAACTCACACTATGTTAGTAATCCAGAAAGCGTTAGCCGGTGAGAAGTTGTTTACGCGGCGGGTCTTCGATGGCTCGGATGAAGATGGCTCGGATGATATTAGCGTATTTGTTGGACCTGAAGCGAGTGAACTTCAAAAGGCTGAATTAAGCCCTGATCTCAGATCAAATAGCTTGCTTAACCAACCAGCTTGGCCAATTCGGATGGCTTTCTTCAAACTAGATACAGAAACCGGCGAACCTGACTATGAGATGAACCTGTTGCTGCAGTCCAATGGCATAGCTCGAACGATGCGTATCGATTACGGCGATTTTTCGGTTTCAGGCACCTTAACAAACCTAGAGGCGTTGCCGTCTTCTGGCTGTTAATGCCTATATTAACGCTAAAGTAAGGCAAATCCTATATTGGTTCCGTCTCGGAACTGATGCTAAAATATTAAAGTACAGTATCTCTTTCATTGCGTCATCATGATCTCATCATCTTCGAAACTTGTACTAATTGTTGAGGATAACGACCTCAATATGAAGCTGTTTCGCGATCTCTTAGAAGCTCATGGTTACCGCACCCTACATACCCGCGACGGCATGGAAGTACTACCTCTCGCACGTCAATATCAACCGAGTTTAATCCTTATGGATATTCAGCTACCAGAAATTTCAGGTCTCGACGTCATTAAATGGCTCAAAGATGACCATGAACTCAAGACCATACCAGTGATAGCGGTCACGGCCTTCGCCATGAAGGGTGATGAAGAAAAAATTCGTGCCAGCGGTTGCGAGGATTATCTTGCAAAACCTATAGCCGTTAGCAAATTTATTAATGCGGTGAAAAAGCTTATTGAGTCGAGGACTGAACCATGAGGATCCGCTGATATGTCGGCGCGTATTCTCGTTGTCGATGATAACCCTCTCAATGTTAAATTGTTGGCCGCCAAACTTGCGCACGACTATTACATTGTCAGTATGGCCGAGAACGGACTTCAGGCGCTTGAAAAGACTGCCGCCGAAAAACCAGATATCATTTTGCTCGACGTTATGATGCCGGAAATGGACGGCTTTGAAGCCTGTCGACAGTTAAAGGCAAATCCGGCGACAAAACATATACCTGTTGTAATGGTAACAGCGCTCTCAGATGTCGCCGATCGCGTACGCGGCTTAGAGGCGGGTGCCGACGATTTTCTTACTAAACCGATCAATGATGTCGCCCTCATGGCTCGCGTTCGTTCATTGTTACGCCTCAAAATGATCATGGATGAATGGCGCTCGCGTGAGACAACCTCAAACCAGTTCTCGTTACCGTCGCCTGGCGAAGATGCTGATCTTGCCGTTTATGCTGGCGGCCACATTGTGCTCCTGGAAGATTCTGCTGCTGAGCGTAAAATGATCGTCAATACGCTTAGCAGTGTTGGTGTACGTGCAACTTTTGCCGGAACAATAACTGAAGCAGTGACGATAGCTAAAACCGGCGATTGTGACTTAGTCATGGTTAGCCTCGATCTCAGAGGCGAAGACGGATTGCAGATCTGTCCACAATTACGAACCCAGGATACCACGAGGCAATTACCAATTCTCTTGCTCGCCAGTGAAGGCGACATTCCTCGTGTTGCCAAAGGACTTGATCTGGGTGCTAATGACTATCTATTACGCCCCTTGGACGCCAATGAACTACTGGCCCGCGTGCGAACACAACTGCGTCAAAAACGTCACTATGAGCGCCTACGTGCTAACTATGAACAGAGCCTGACATTAGCCTTGGTTGACCCGCTCACAGGAGCCTTTAATCGCCGTTACCTTGAAGCCCATCTTCCCAAACTTATAGCGCGCTGTCGTTCGGCCGATAAACCGCTTTCCGTATTGCTTATTGATGCCGATCATTTCAAGCAGGTTAATGATACACATGGACACGCCGTTGGCGATGTCGTGCTTAGAGAGGTTGTGAACCGGACAATGTTGGGCTTGCGTCCTTTTGATCTTGTCGCACGTATTGGCGGCGAAGAATTTGTTGTCGTCATGCCAGAAACAGATATCAAGGCAGCGTTAGCTATTGGCGAACGCTTACGTGAACGTATTGCAGCAACGCCCATTGGCATGCCAGGCAAGAACGTTACTGTACCCATTACCGTCAGTATCGGCGCCACATCCATGATGACTGAAAATCAAGATAACTATCAAATGATCTTGGAACGCGCAGATGCGGGCCTATACCAGGCTAAAAACAACGGGCGCAATCGCGTCGCTGTTGCCTAAATCTTGGACACTTATGAGCAGGAAATTAACCATAATCGCCTTGGTATTATGCGCGATCTATGCGGAAAAGGCTTATGCTCGCGAGAATTCGACAGGAGATATGTTTTATGATGAGGGACTTGCGGTATATAATAGGCCGTGGGTGCCGAGCGACCAATACGCCCCACAGGACATGTTTCCTTGGTCGCAGCCATTTATAGATGACAATAAAGATATGTTTGATCGTGTCCCAAAACCTGGAGACCCTAATCTCGAAGCGCATTTCTCGGCGCACGTGCCATATGTGCCCGATGAACCACTTTACCACTGGCCGAAGGATCAGCCTTATCCATGAAATCCGTACTCCCTGATCTTGTTCTTGTTCCAACTAAGTTTCCCGTGCGCGAGCAAGTTGTCCCGGGCGATCGCAATAAGATATTTTCTCTTCTAACCGGCAGCGGTTTTTTTCACCCGCGTGAGATGGCCTACGGTATGGATCTTCTCGATGAGCACCTGCTCCGGGGAGAAAGTAGCAGCTACAAATTCATGCTTCATGAGATTGATAATATGCTGCTCGCCTACGGTTGTTATGGACCGATACGGCTTAGCGATCGCCGGTATCTTTTGCATTGGTTGGCCGTAGACAGAAACTACCAACATCAGGGTTTGGGCCAAAAGCTAGAAACTGCCATTGCCGCCAAAATACGCTCACTTGGCGGGGCAAAGATCTATGCCGAGATATCCAACCGCGATGTCCATGCTCCAGCCCGCGGATTTTATGAGATTTGCGGCTATAAGTTAGCTGCAGCGATACCGGATTATTATGCCGATAACGATCATAAAGTCCTTTATGTCAAAGATATAAGTGGCTGACAAAGCACATCGAAGCCGCTATCACCACACTCTATGAACGCATCTGATATTAGTAGGCTCGTTGCACGCCGACGAACATTTGCCATTATCGCACATCCGGACGCCGGTAAAACGACGTTGACCGAAAAATTACTGCTTTTTGGTGGTGCTATTCAGTTAGCAGGCGCTGTCAAAGCACGTGGTGAACAACGCCGTGCCCGTTCTGACTGGATGAAAATCGAACGCGAGCGCGGTATTTCTGTAACGGCGTCTGTGATGAGTTTTGATTATGCTGAATGTAGCTTCAATCTCGTCGATACGCCTGGTCACGAAGATTTCTCTGAGGACACCTACCGTACATTAACAGCCGTTGATAGCGCCGTGATGGTGATCGATGCCGCTAAAGGTATCGAAACCCAGACGCGTAAGTTGTTTGAGGTATGTCGCTTACGTGACGTACCGATTATGACTTTCATCAATAAAATGGACCGAGAAGCCCGGGATCCGTTTGATCTGATGAGCGAAATTGAACAAACACTAGCCTTAGATGTTACGCCAGCGAGTTGGCCAATTGGCATGGGGCGCGATTTTAAGGGCTGTTACGATTTGATCCGTGACCGACTTATTTTGATGGACCGAACCAAAGGCGATACTTTAACCGATGGTATTGCTTGCAACGGTCTTTTGGATCCAAAACTAGATGAATTATTAGGTAATGAAATAGCCACTAAACTGCGCGAAGAAGTCAATATGGCACGTGGTTTATGCCCCACTTTCGATATTGAAGCTTATCGCAATGGCCACCTTACCCCGGTTTATTTTGGCAGTGCCATCAACAACTTTGGTGTGCGTGAACTACTTTTGGGTTTAGCCGAATATGCGCCTTCACCTCGCTCACAAAAAGCTGATAAGCGCATGGTCGCACCATCCGAAGACAAAGTTACCGGCTTTGTTTTCAAAGTACAGGCTAATATGGACCCCAATCATCGTGACCGTATTGCCTTTGTGCGGCTTTGCTCCGGACATTTTAAACGTGGCATGAAGTTATTTCATATTCGCGATCAGAAGCCTATGGCCGTCAATAACGCCGTCTTATTTTTGGCGCGCGAACGTGAGTTGGCCGAGGAAGCTTATGCTGGCGATATTATGGGAATTCCTAACCATGGAACGTTACGTATTGGCGATACGTTAACTGAAGGCGAAAACCTGAAATTCCTTGGCGTTCCCAGTTTTGCGCCAGAGCTTCTCCAACGCGTGCACATAGGCGATCCCATGAAAATCAAGCATATGCGCCGCGCTCTTGAACACTTTGCTGAAGAAGGTGCTAGCCAGGTGTTTAAACCCCTAACCGGATCCGAATGGATCGTCGGGGTTGTTGGACCTTTACAATTCGAAGTCCTCGCGGCACGTATCGAAACCGAATATGGCCTACCAGCCAAATTCGAGAATGCAGGCATAGAAGCAGCACGTTGGATAGAAGCCGATGATCCTGCTACGCTAAAACGTTTTACCGACACGAACCATAGCAACTTGGCCGAAGATCATGATGGTGCTTTAGTATTTTTGGCGCGTAATGCCTGGCACTTGAATAGGGCGATAGAAGAAAATCCAGGGTTGAGATTTATGAAAGCAAGAGAGCATAGCGTGTAGATGCTGGATCTCGGCCTCTTATACGATTAGCTTCCACCCAAAAAAGGACGAATCTTATCTACATATGGACGAAATCCTTCCGTCACATCTTCGCGTTTAATTGCACCATCGGGCAATAAATATTTTTTGGGGGGATTTTTATAAAAACAGTCCGCTACTGCACTTTTAAATCCTTCTGTCACATCTCTACCAATTGCAGCCTCTTGTCCTAGATATTTATTCTCATAATCATGTGTAACAGTAAATCCTCCCGTCACGGAGAACATTGTCATGACCCCAGTTAGGTCTTTCTGCCAAATATCTTGGCCAGCATGCGCACTAACGAAGTTGTATTGTGGATATAAGCGATATAATACGCTAGTTATCTGAAATCCCACCTTCTTTAACGCGGGAATATCAGCCGCTATATGGTCAGGTTCGCATTCTGAAGTCGTGACGGCAGTATTACTGCTGCCTACATTTGAAGGAGAATAGGCGTATGGATTAAGGCCAGGACCTGTGCCACAACCTGCGAGTAGCAATGCCAAAAAGGGACCATAACGACGACTGCTCATTTTTAGCCTTACATCAAATGAATTTTTATGAAATTCGTTGGCCCGAATATATCATTTAATATCGAAAGTAATTAGGGAATCTCGCCCTTTGGTTAATTGAGCCTCTTTATATAGCTAGCACACCGGATATATAGCAACATTTTAGGCTTTACGAATCTTATAAGCTTCATAGAACTTATCATTTTATGGGCTTTTTCTCCTTCATTTGAACCCTGCTCCTGGCCCTTCTATAAGAAAGTTAATGGATCAATCACCCCTCACCTTTATAACTGGCGCCACCGGCTTTGTCGGTGCTGCTGTGGCACGTGACTTGTTGGCACGAGGCCACCGGTTGCGCGCGCTCGTCCGCCCAAAAAATGACCGTCGTAATCTTGAAGGATTGGAGCTTGAGCTCATCGAAGGCGATTTGGCCAATCCTGAAACTTACCGGACAGCCCTCAAAGGCTGTCAGGCTTTATTTCACGTCGCTGCCGATTATCGCATTTGGGTTCCAGATCCATCGACTATGCACCGTATAAACGTCGACGGCACGCATGCCCTCATGGAAGCTGCTCTTAGCGCAGGTGTTGAGCGTATCGTATACACAAGTTCTGTAGCCACACTTGGCACACGTAGCGATGGTATACCCACCAATGAAGATACGCCCGTTTCACTAGCCGATATGATCGGCGTTTATAAGAAATCAAAATATTTGGCTGAGCAAATTGTTCATCGCATGATCCGCCAGCATAATTTGCCAGCCGTCATAGTTAACCCCTCGACCCCGATCGGGCCCCGCGATATCAAACCAACCCCAACTGGGCGTATCATCACGGAGGCTGCTAAAGGAAAAATACCCGCTTTCGTCGATACAGGACTAAATATTGCTCATGTCGACGACGTCGCCCAAGGTCACTGGTTAGCCTTCGAGAAAGGCAAAATCGGTGAACGCTACATTCTCGGTGGCGACAATCTTGGCCTTGGCGATATTTTGAAAATCATCGCTGGCATCGTAAATCGCCCGACGCCGACCATCAAAATTCCAAGGCGGTTACTCTATCCCTTAGCCTTTAGTGCTGAAGTTGGTGCAAGATTTTCAGGAAAAGAGCCATTTGTGACACTTGATGCCTTGCGTATGGCCAAAAAGAAAATGTTCTTCTCTTGTCTTAAGGCCGAGCGTGAGCTTGGCTATAAGGCGCGACCGGCGCATAATGCAATTGCTGACGCGATTGCCTGGTTTCGCGAATATAAGTATTGCTGAGGTCAACAATGATCATCGCCGCCATATTAAGCAGTGTGAGCCTATTGGGATGGCTTTATTTGGCATTTTTTCATGGCCAGTTCTGGCGCCCACAATTTGACGAGCAAGCCCAAATGCCACCCTCGTGGCCTAGCGTAGACATCGTCATTCACGCACATGATGAAGCTAATGTGTTACGCCAAACGCTGCCATTTCTCTTTGCCCAAAATTATGCTGGCAATTGGCGTCTTATCTTAGTTGATGATCACAGCCAAGATGGTACGGCCGCCATAGCCACCAAGATTGCAGCCGATGAACATCAATCTAATCGCTTGGTTTGCGTTGAAACGCCAGATATACCCGACGGATGGAACCGAAAGGTCTTTGCCCTCAATGCTGGTGTCGAACAAAGCGCCGCTGAATATATTCTGTTCACCGAACCCGACATTCAGCACCCCATGGATAATATACGCCAATTAATATCACGTGCAATCGAAAGCAAGTTCGATTTAGTTTCACAATTGGCCAAAATGAATTGCCAGAGCGTGATAGAAAATATTTTCGTGCCCGCTTCTGTCTTTTTCTTCGCTATGGTTCATCCATTTCGTCGCAGCAACGATCCCGACAGATCCACTGCCGCCGCTGGGCAAGTTATGCTTGTAAAACAACGGGCATTGCACAATATTGGCGGACTTGCGCGAATAAAATCAGCCGTCGCTGTGAATTGTGAGCTAGCCAAGGCGATCAAAACGAGTGGCGGTGAGAAAGAAACGCCTGGCAAAACGTGGATTAGCTTTTCAAAACAAGTGAAATGTCTGTCCAGATTTTTTGACTTCAGAGATGCATGGAAAATGATCGTGACAAGTACTTTAGTAAGTCAATATCGTTCCATGCTGTCGGTTGTTATGACAATTATAGGTGGATTTATTTTGTTTCTGGTCCCCATCATATTGCCAGCTTCAGGATGGCCGATGGCAACAGAGATGGGATTGGGTGCGTGGTTTATTATGACAGTCATTTATGCCACAATAATTCTGTTTTATGATTTATCGCTTGCCTGGGCCTTCACGTTACCCGCCGCAGGCTTGGTTTATATCGCCGCCGTCACCCGACAAATCTGGCATCTCCGCCCGAAGTCGAACGGGTTATCAACGGACAAGCCCCCCTCATGACGACAGCCGATATTACGTCACTTGAAACACCAAGCGGTAAAACCCGCCATGGTGAAAATTTTCCGGTTGGATCGTTCTTCATTCGCGCCGATTTAAGGCCTCATATACATGCGTTTTACAATTTTGCACGCGCCGCTGATGACATTAGCGATCACCCACTGATGGAACCTCAGATAAAGGTGGCACGTCTCGATCGTTTTGCAGATATTCTGCTTGGTCAAAAGTTCTATGACGTACCAAGTGCGATTGCGATGCGAGAAAGTTTGCTCATCACAAAGATTTCTCCCCAACATTGTTTAGATCTTCTTACCGCCTTTAAGCGCGACGCCGTTCAACTGCGTTATAGCGATTGGGATGACTTGCTTGATTATTGCCGTTTTTCAGCGTCGCCGGTTGGACGTCACGTCCTGGCCCTCCATGGTATTGGTGATACGGCATGGCCGGCAAATGATGCCTTATGTTCGGCGCTACAAATCATTAATCACATTCAAGATTGTGGCGATGATTATCGTGAATTGGATAGAGTCTATATCCCCCAAGACATGCTAGCTGCACACAATAGCAATACCGCCGATCTTTCGCGTGCTGAGGCGACACCTGCTTTGCGCGCAACACTTAGTACTATGCTGGACAAAATTAAGCCGATGCTGGACCAGGCGGTCCTTTTGCCGCGTGTTGTAACAAACTGGCGCCTTAAATGCGAAGTATCGGTCATTTGCGTTCTTGCCGAGCGCTTAACCGAACTTTTGCGCAAGCGCGATCCGTTGTGCGATAATGTTAAACTTAGGAAACCCGCCATCATCGCCGCGGCAACGAGAGGATTGATGCGCGCATGGTTTTAGCAGCGATGACTTATCAAGAGGCTCTAGCGGACATAAAGGCACGCGTTGCAGCCTCACAGACCTCATTTCATGCAGGTATGGCCGTTTTGCCCAAGACGCGGCGGGAAGCCATGTATGCACTTTATGCCTTTTGCCGTGAAGTTGATGACATTGCTGATGACGGCGCCACAGTTGAGCTACGCAAGAGTGGCTTACAGAAATGGCGAGAACGTGTTGCGGCGATGTTTCGCGGTCAGGCGGATGAAGCCATTACGTCTGCCTTACTGATTGCCATTGAACGTTTCTCTCTCGTCGAAGAGGAATTTCAATCAATTATTGACGGCATGGCCATGGATGCTGGCGAACCTATGTGCGCTCCGGATATGTCAACACTTGATTTATATTGCGATCGCGTTGCTAGTGCCGTTGGACGCATATCCGTGCGCATTTTCGGCGATAACAGTCCGGCAGCTATGCGCGTTTCGTATCACCTTGGTCGTGCCTTTCAATTGACCAATATCCTTCGTGACCTTGCCGAAGATGCAGCACGCGGTAGGCTTTATTTGCCAGAAGAACTGCTTAAAAAGCACAATGTTGCAACACGTATACCGCATGAAGTGTTGCGCGATCCTCTGTTACGACCGGTATGTCGTGATTTGGCGGCGCAAGCTAGGAGACATTTCTCCGAGGCCGATCAAGCGATACAGGAATGCCGACCTCAGGCCATGCGACCTGCTAAAATTATGCGCTCTTATTACGGCGCCATCTTCGAGCGTCTGGTAGCAAAGGACTGGCAAAATCCGTCACAGCGCGTAAGATTAAGCGGATGGCATAAACTTTGGCTAGCCATTAAAAACATTGCGGGCTGAGATCACGTGAGCAGCAAGCGGCATATACATGTGATCGGCGCCGGTATGGCTGGATTGTCTGCGGCCCTGCAACTTACTCTCATGGGCGAATCTGTTACCATCTACGAAGCGGCCCCTTTCGCCGGTGGCAGATGCCGATCTTATTTCGATCATGAACTAGATTGTCGGATCGATAATGGTAATCATCTCGTGCTGTCGGGCAATGTCGCAATCCATGATTACCTATTTCTCACGAACGCCCTCGATCAAATGCGTGGGCCAGGTGAGCCCATTTTCCCCTTCATGGATTTAAAAAGTGGCGAGCGCTGGATCGCGCATATGAACAAAGGCCGCATGCCTTGGTGGATTTTCGATAACAAGAAACGCGTGGCCGGAACGCATCCCTGGGACTACCTTTCTGCATTCAATATTCTCACCGCCGGGTGGCAGTCCACCGTTGCTTCAAAGTTCCCAACAAAAAGCTTATTATATCGGCGCTTTTGGGAGCCCCTATGCATCGCAGCGCTTAACACCGAAGCCGAAGCTGCGTCGGCACAATTACTTGCCGCTATTTTCCGACAAAGTTTCGGTATGGGCGGCAAAGCCTGCTGCCCCCTCATTCCTAAAATTGGACTTTCGGAAACATTTGTTCAGCCTTGCCTCAATCTTTTGCGCAACCACGACAGACATGTGAAATTTGGTTTTCGGTTGCGTGGATTGAATATAGCATCAGGACAGATTAATGAACTTGATTTTGGCAGCGAGAAAATTGTGCTCGATGCCAACGACTGGGTTATTTTAGCTGTTCCACCCTGGTCGGCTTCTGAATTATTGCCAGAAATTTTGATACCCACGGAATTTCGCTCCATTATCAACGTACACTTCCGCGTCGAAGTCCCGCATAACCCCGCTGGGTTCACTGGCTTAATTGGCGGTCTTGCTGAATGGGTTTTCGTTAAGAAGGATGTCGTGTCGGTAACGATTAGTGCGGCTGAACGGCATGAAAATATCGCGAGTGACACGTTAGTGAAAATCGTTTGGCGGGATCTTGCGCGTCTTTTCGATCTCGATCCCGAGAAAATGCCCGTTTACCGTATTGTCAAAGAAAAACGCGCAACATTTGCCGCCACACCTGATCAGAACCTCCGTCGTCCACGCGCTTATACACAATGGAATAATCTGGCGCTGGCGGGAGATTGGACTGCAACCGGCTTACCTTCGACCATCGAAGGCGCTATTCGCTCAGGGGTAAAAGCGGCACAAGTCGTTCTCCGTTGGGGAAGTTAGAGATAAGACTATTCCGCGTCTTCAACGGCAAACGCCTCTTCCCACGAACCTTTGGTTGCGGCTTTGCTGTACTCGGTCGCGCGCGCTTCGAAGAAATTAGCATGTTCGGCGCCATTGAGCATTTCATCCATCCAAGGAAGCGGGTTTTTCGCTACGCGGTAGATCGGTTGCAGACCAAGCTGAGTAAGACGGCGATCAGCAATATAGCGGATATAAGCTTTGACCTGGTCGCCGCTTAAGCCCTCGACACCACCAAGTTCGAACGCTAAATCAATGAACGCGTCTTCATGGTCAACGATGGTGTCACAAGCGAGATAAAGCTCTCTCTGGAAACTATCGGTCCAGATGAATTTGTTCTCATCGATAAAGGTACGAAATAGCCGAATGATCGAATGCGTATGCAAGGTTTCATCACGTACCGACCATGTCACGATTTGACCCATGCCCTTCATTTTGTTGAAGCGCGGAAAGTTCATCAACATTGCAAAAGATGCAAATAACTGTAGCCCTTCGGTAAAGGCACCAAAGACGGCTAGCGTGCGGGCAATTTCGGTCGGGCTGTCGACCGTAAATCCCTGCATATAATCATATTTGTCTTTCATTTCTTTGTAACGAAGGAAAGCCGAATATTCGACCTCGGGCATGCCGATGGTATCAAGGAGGTGCGAGTAAGCTGCAATATGAATTGTTTCCATATTGGAGAAGGCCGCTAGCATCATTTGGATTTCGGTTGGTTGAAATACCAGCGCATACTTTTTCATATAACAATTGTTGACTTCTACATCCGCTTGGGTGAAGAAGCGGAAAATCTGGGTGAGTAGATTGCGCTCAGACGCAGCTAATTTGTGTCGCCAGTCCTTGACATCATCAGCCAACGGCACTTCCTCCGGTAACCAATGGATTTGCTGCTGCTTGTGCCAAGCCTCATAGGCCCAAGGATAGCGGAAAGGTTTGTAAACAGGGTTTGGTGTAAGAAGGCCTGACATAATCTGTTTCCTTTATGAGCTTGGTCTAACTACGAGTTGAAACGACGGCTCAATGAGTTTTTTTTCTTGATAGAGGATTCGAGCCGTACTGCATATGAAAGCACAAAATATTCCATTTATGACCATCCCACAGGCCGCAATTATAACAGCTAACACCGCCGTAAGGGTAGCATTTTCCCAATACTTACCTGCCCACCCGAAGGCGACAGCGTAATTAATTATCGAGAACGGGATCGTGACAAGAAAAATAGCAAAAGCATTTGCAATTATACGCCACATTTTGCCACGTACTAATTGTACGCTGACCCTCAATGACGACCGAATACCCTCCGCTGCTAAGGGAAAAACCAAGGCATAACGGGTGCCGAAATAGATCATAATAGGTATCAAGACTAGACTAAGTGCAAGTGCTGCGCGCGTTATTCCTAAGTTACCCAACGTTTTAGAAAAAACAAAGATAATGACACAACCAACCAATAAAACTGGGAGGAAGATCAATAACGTCCAACCCATTATTGCCAAGTACTTCACTAGCATCTTGCCTCCAGCATACAGCAAACCCCTTACGTCCCTCTTTGGGGAGGCGATGATCGGTACGCGCTGGAGGTAAAAAACAATGAAAAAGTAGGATGCCGTATAATAAATAAGTATAAACACGATCGTTGATAAACGACTTGGTTTCGGCGTGCTTTTTATCTGCGCGGCCAAATCCGAGCCGTGGTTTATGAGCGCCCCAAAAATAGCCGCGTTATAGAGCCCAGAATCACGAAGTACCCAGAATTCAACCGGCGACAAAATGATGGAAAAGACGATTCCCCAAACTATCCATTCCAGCCAATAACGCCGAAAGACCTTGAGACCCTCGCACCACAAACTCATACTACTCATTTGATAATCCTGCTTAGTGAATAACTTTTGGATACAACATTACGCCTGCTTTGCCGTTTCTTCGCTTGATGTATGCCGCACCATCTCAAGTAGTTCCATCGACCAGGCTGTATCCATCATGGCAACTTTATCTTTAGTCGCTCGATCGAGCGGCACAGCCTTACCATAATGTTCACGAAAGTAACGTAAAGACTCGAGACCGTTACGCAGTTCCTCCGGGAAGTTCACATCATCGGCCACGCTGTCGAGAAATGCATCAATTTCTTCAAACTTACCAAACATAACCACTTCCTCGATGGCGTGAGCAATCGCGGAGTCCAAGTAACATACAGTTTTACGTGTTTGGTTCATTCGGGCCTCCCCTCGGTAACCGAAGTTCCTTACGCGGCGCCTCCCTCACTTACCTCTTTTGGCTTACTGACAAGCTAAACACTCGTCGTATTTATTTGCCTCCGCCAACAGCGGCTCCGCCTGCGTCCGATCATCATTGGCAGCGAGCGGCATGGCCTGCGCCGGGCGATCAGAAATATGGGCTGCCGACTCTGCCCGCTGAATAGATTTTGAGCGGCAGTAATAAAGGCTCTTCACGCCTTTTTTCCAGGCCGTGAAGTGGATGAGATGCAAATCACGTTTATGGACATCGGCTGGTAGAAACACATTTAAGCTCTGGGCCTGACAAACATAAGGCGTGCGATCGGACGCAAGCTCAATCAACCAACGTTGGTCAAGCTCAAAGGCTGTCCTGAAGACGAACTTTTCGTGCTCACTAAGAAAATCAAGATGCTGGACAGAACCTTCCCGCGTCGTAATCGAACTCCAGGTATCGTCATCAGTCTTGCCGTACTTTTCCAGCACCTGTGTAAGATACTTGTTGCGTACGGCAAAGCTGCCGGAAAGCGTCTTGTGGGTAAAGCTGTTAGCCGCGTTAGGCTCAATACCAGGGGACGTGCCGCCACAGATGATCGAGATCGAAGCCGTGGGCGCTATCGCAATCTTATTTGAGAAACGGTCCTTAAGGCCATAATCAGCAGAATCAGGGCATGGACCACGCTCTTCGCCAAGCTTGAGAGATGCGGCATCGGCCTGCGCTTTAATGTGTTTAAACATGCGCTTGTTCCATACCTTCGCCATCACACTTTCAATCGGCACATTTTGGCTCTGGAAGAAAGAATGCAGTCCCATAACGCCAAGACCGACCGAACGTTCACGTGCCGCTGAATATTTGGCGTTAGCCATGCTTTCAGGCGCACGCTGAATAAAATCTTCCAGCACATTGTCAAGGAACCGTAGGCAGTCCTCAATAAATGAAGGATGATTTTCCCATTCCAAAAATTTTTCTAAATTGAGCGATGACAAACAGCAAACGGCTGTGCGTTCTTTGCCATCTTTGTCGATACCCGTGGGAAGCGTAATCTCACTGCACAGGTTTGACATCTTGACCGTTAGGCCCGCCAACTTATGGTGCTCAGGTATGGCGCGATTAACATTGTCGATGAATAGAAGGTAAGGCTCACCGGTCTCAACGCGCGCCGTGAGGATCCGGATCCATAGCGCTCGCGCACTAATGCGGTGTACGACGCTGCCATCTTTCGGATTGGTCAATGCCCATTCTTCGTCATTTTCAACAGCGCGCATAAAGGCATCAGGAACAACCACGCCATGATGTAAGTTTAATGCTTTGCGATTGGGGTCGCCGCCCGTGGGCCTACGCATTTCGATAAATTCTTCAATTTCGGGATGGCTGACAGGCAAATAGCAGGCCGCCGAGCCACGACGCAGGCTGCCTTGGCTGATGGCAAGCGTCAGACTGTCTTGCACGCGAATGAAAGGCATAATGCCGGAGGTTTTGCCATTACGTCCCACAGGCGTGCCGATCGGACGCAAATTACCCCAATAAGATCCAATGCCACCACCCAGGGCTGCTAGCCAAACATTTTCGTTCCACAAGCCAACAATGCCATCGAGGCTATCCGTACATTCATTCAAAAAGCATGAAATCGGCAGGCCACGCTTCGTACCGCCATTACTCAAAACAGGGGTAGCCGGCATAAACCAAAGTTTACTTATATAGTCATAGATACGCTGAGCATGGTCGCTATCATCGGCGTAAGTCATAGCGACTCGAGCAAACATATCCTGAGGGGTCTCACCCGGGAGCAAATATCGGTCCTCAAGGGTAGCCAGACCGAAAGCCGTCAGTTCCCCGTCTCGCGAACGGTCCACCATGACGTGGGGTCCGCGCTCGACCTGCATTACATCGAACATTTTCTGCCTCCCACCACAGTTAGACTGCGTTCTTCGCGCAATCTATGAGCAACTGTGGATAAGTATACTGTGAAACCTGTGAATTTTCTACAAGATATAGCATTCAGAGCTGGTGATACTACCACATCTCGTATCACTGTCACCGGTTGACAACAGGTCGAAATGAGCGCGGTTAACATCGGACTGCTCTTGATATTGCTAATAAATTCCCTTCCTGACGATCAGGCAATTTTGTTTCTTTTTTGCCCAATTACGCCCACGACGACGCATATTAACTTTTCTCTGCCATCCCTAGCTTCGATCCCAATTGTGGCAAAATGGGAGTCGAATTGTGTCACTATCGTGACGAAGCTTATCTAGATTCACATTTATTACCATAAAAATCGGATGGCCTCGAAGCACCCTTTCGAATCAGTTTTCGGCCAAATCGCGTTTTTTGGGTCACTCAAGGCTAGAAAACAGATATTTCTGAAAGTATAGGGGGGTCGTTTTAATTTACAAAGGCTGTCGATCTCATCTAGATTGGTCCCCTGGTCCACTAGGCGGATAAAGGTTAATAATATGAAGGTTATACTTGCCCAACCGAGGGGTTTTTGCGCCGGGGTCGAACGCGCCATTGAAATCGTGGAAATGGCCCTCGATAAATTTGGCCCGCCTATCTATGTGCGGCATGAAATCGTGCATAACCCCCATGTTGTTCAGCGGCTTGCCAAAAAGGGTGTCATTTTTGTTGAGGAAACCGACGAGGTTCCCGCAGGCGCTGTTACCATTTTCAGCGCGCATGGCGTCGCTGAAGAAATCGAAAGCCACGCTAAGCGGCGCGGATTGCAAGTCATCGATGCCACCTGCCCGCTGGTGTCCAAAGTACATACCGAGGGTCAGCGTTACGCCAAGCAGGGTCGCGAAATTATATTAATCGGCCATGAAGGTCATCCAGAAATCGAGGGCACCCTTGGGCGCATCCCAGGTGTCGTACATTTAATCTCAGAACCGAAAGATGTGGCCAAACTGCAAGTCAAAGATCCTGACATGTTGGCTTACATCACTCAAACAACGCTCAGTGTCGATGATACCAAAGCCGTTATTGATGCGCTTAAAGCCCGCTTCCCGGCCATCATCGGACCGGCAACAAAGGATATCTGTTACGCCACACAAAACCGCCAGGCCGCGGTGCGCGATCTCGCCAAACACGTCGATGTCGTGCTGGTTATCGGTGCACATAATAGCTCGAATTCAAATCGTTTGCAGGAATGCGCGCGCGAAGAAGGCGTTCCTGCTTATCTCATCGAGGATGCCTCGCATCTCGATCCGTCGTGGGTAATGGGTAAACAGGTTGTCGGCATTACCGCTGGAGCTTCCGCACCCGAGGATCTTGTGCAAGAACTGATTGCGCGCCTCAAGCAGATTGAACCGGTTGAAGTTTCTCTCCTGCCTGGCGAAGAAGAAAACGTCCATTTCCGCTTACCGCTCGCCTTGACCAAAGCAGCCTCGCGAACAAATACCACGAGCAGCGCTGCCTAGCCCGATCATCAAACAATAACGAGGTTTAAAGTGTCAGTCCCCTTACGCCAGCAATTTGACGTTGCCCTTTACATCATGAAGCAGAAGCTGCGTGGCAATAAATATTACCCGCTCGTGCTCATGCTCGAGCCGCTTTTTCGCTGCAATCTCGCCTGCGCCGGTTGTGGTAAAATTGATTATCCCGATGAAATTCTTAATCAGCGTATGAGCGTTGAAGACTGCCTTACGGCCGTAGATGAGTGTGACGCACCCGTTGTTTCAATCCCCGGTGGCGAACCGCTTTTACATCGTGAAATCGATCAAATTGTAAAAGGCATTATCGCCCGTAAAAAATATGTTTATCTTTGCACCAATGCCCTACTGATGGAAAAGAAGATGCATCTTTTCCAACCCTCTCCCTATTTCACTTGGTCGGTGCATCTTGATGGTGATCAAAGCGATCATGACCGGTCTGTCTGCCAAGACGGTGTTTATGATAAGGCAGAACAAGCCATTAAGAACGCTCTCGCCAAAGGGTTTCGCGTTAACATCAATGCGACCCTGTTCAATAATGCTTCAGCCGAGCGCATGGCCAATTTCTTTGATCACATGATGGATATTGGCCTGAATGCCATGACTGTATCGCCCGGCTATGCCTACGAGCGTGCCCCGGATCAGGAGCATTTTTTAAACCGCCAAACCACCAAGAATTTGTTCCGTGATCTCTTTCGGTTGGGTAAAGAACGCGTCAAGCAAGGCAAGACAAAGTGGCGCTTCAGCCAATCTTCGCTCTATATGGACTTTTTATCCGGCAACCAGACTTACGAATGCACGCCCTGGGGCAATCCGACACGAAACATCTTCGGCTGGCAACGCCCCTGCTATCTGCTTGGTGAGGGCTACGTAAAAACGTTCAAGGAACTGATTGAGACCACTGAGTGGGACAAGTACGGCACCGGAAAATACGAAAAATGCGCCGATTGTATGGTGCATTGTGGTTATGAACCAACAGCCGCTAATGATGCCATGCGTAATCCTTTGAAGACACTCCTCGTTGCTTTGCGTGGCCCCAAGACTGAAGGTGCTATGGCCAAGGACATCGATTTGTCACAACAGCGTCCCGCTGATTATGTTTTTAGTAAACATGTGCAAGAAGCGCTTAGCAAAGTTCATGCTGAGAAAATACGCCAAGCCAAGTTGCCGGAAACCGTTGAAGCGGCGGAGTGAATACGTAAGACAAGTATTCGCCTGATGACGAATGACGCTATTGACGCGTAGACAGTTTTGGATGCGGAAGTTTAAAAAAGCCGATAACCGTCATGAATAAAGCCGATGGCCAAACAAAGCATCATCACGCCAATGACAAGATCAATAAAACGCCAAATTTTTGGCTTGGTCAGTAAAGGCGCCAACCATCGCGCACCATAGCCAAGACTGAAAAACCATAGCCATGATGCCGTGAGCGCACCTGCGGCACACATAAGCCTTTGTTCGCCCTGATAACGTGCCGCCAGACCTCCAACAATAACGACAGTATCCATAATAGCATGCGGGTTCAGTAGGCTCACGGCCAATGCCACAGCAGCAATATTGGCTCTTGATGATTTGACCGCACTTTTGAGATCAAGGCCCTTAGCACTTTTTGCAGCCAAAAGAGAGCGAACACCGTAGGTTGCGAGAAAGGCGGCCCCGCCAAAGGCAATGATCAGACTTAGCGTACGGCTTGCGGCAAATAATGCGCCGAGCCCCACAGTCCCGAGTGAAACTAGGACAACATCGCAACCAAAACAAATTGTAGCGACCATAAAAACAAATGTTCGCTTAAGACCTTGACGCAACAAGAGGGCGTTCTGTAAGCCGA
>JABDFY010000012.1 GCA_013286365.1 Alphaproteobacteria bacterium | reverse complement strand
CACTATAAAATGCATCGTTTTCGCCTGCTTTTGAGCACACACACTCACGATAATTGCTTGAAAACAAACGAAGTCGCCAACAGCGAGCACGTCTTTTGCGAGGACGTGTTCGATCTTTCAATTTCTTTTGATAACATCAGGAGTTAGAGCACGAATAACCGTACAATTGGAAAAGGCGTGCTCTATGCGACACAGGACGAATGACATGATGGCAAGGAAACCGCAATGAATTTCTACAAATCACTCGCTTTGATTTTCATTGGCTTACTTTTGAACGCATCTCCACTTTTTGCTGCCGATGCAGAAAAGAAAATTGAGCAAACAAATGTTGATTGCTTAACTGAAGAGTGCCTAGTCAATGAGGCAATAGCCAATTCTCAGTACATCAAGGAAGAGGATTTGGTAAGATTTTCTGGCTATCTCGCCCAAACGGGAAGATTTTCCGCAGCAAAAACCATCGCCGCAAAAATTCAGGCATCGTCCGCAGAAAACGAAATGTTGGCTAAGATAAATAGGCATAATGCTGAACAGGCACTTGTCCTTGACGAACTTGCCGCAGCCTCTTGGGCGCATCCGACTGTCATTACAAGCTATGACAAATTTAATGCTCTAACCGATGTGTCTGGCAATAAGCCGGACGATTTCGAGACTTCATCTAATTACTGGCTGCTGGCCGAAAAGATTATAGAAAAATTTGAGCCCACTGGGGTCTCTCCAGATCTCATGAAACTTCTGCGGCCCAAAGTTCTGCGTAAAAGTCCAAACGCTACCCTTGACGAACTTCTACATTTACGTTGGCCACAGGCCATTGAAAAGTTACCCACCCAGAAACAGGGAGAACTTTGGAATTATATGGCGGAAATCTATACCGAGATGGGAAATTTCAGTGCAGCGACGGAAGCCCTGGATCGTGCCGAACAACGTGGAGGATCTGATTTTCAAAGCAATAATCGGATTTATGTTTCGACAATGCACAGTTGGCTAGAACTTAAAAATTATGATCGTGCCTTGAAAGCAGCGCGCCAAACTGATCCTAAAGACACTCAAGCCTTGATGAAGCTTCAAATCGCTCAAGCGTTCCTTGCGGCAGACAAAAAAGAGCAAGCCCATAAAATATTTGATGAAGCGGCTTCCGATTTCGAAAAATATCAAGATAAGGGACGGAATATGAATTTGCTTATCGAAATAGCGCAAGGCTACATGGATGTAAGTGATTCCGAAGATGCACGTCGATTGACCGATAAGGCACTTGAAGCAGCGAGACTTCCTGATCTATTTCCTGCCGGACAATTAGCGAATGCCGCCCGAGGATACAATAATATTGGAGATCATCAGCAGGCTATCAGTCTTCTTCGTGAAGCGGTTTCGAAATTACCTGATCCGCATAAAGTGATCGGCTTTGGCATGGTGTCCGGTCCCATTTCCGGATCAACATTGGGGGTCGGTGATGACATCCGATCATCGATTACATATGAATTTTACCGGGCTAACGATCAAAAAGACTTTGACGAACAATATGCACAGTTACCAGCCTGGCATCAGAATCAAACGCAAGCTTTGCGAGCAACTGACACGCTTGGCAAAAAAAATCCTGAGAAATCGCCAGAGCTTGATAACATTCTTAATACCGTGCCATTAGAAAATCGATTTGAAATAATTTCTAATTTTACCGTGGATGCGATAAACAACAATGAATCTGAGATAGCAAAAAAGCTTTTACGGAAAGCGCTTGACGAGTCTACCGATGAGAAATCAATGGTATTTGTTTCCATCGCAAAGCTGGCATTCGCAGGTGGATATTCTGATCTTATGAGAGAGGCCCTTGATAATGCCGCAAAAGCAGCTTGGAAAATTGATGATAAAGGCACTCGTGCGATGACATTGGCGGCCGTGGCCGCATCGGAACACGGATTGTTGAATTAACACGAAAGGCTGCACTATTGAAATAGGCTAAATATAGCAAAAACAGGTGGAAAGAGGGCAAAACTCGAAAAAATATAGTGCAAATGGAAAGCCACATTTCTTCATATTTTCAATATGATGATTGTACATCGAGTGACGAATTGGTAAGGACGGGGTCGTAGGTTCAATTCCTATCGGCAGCACCAGTTTTTTCAATTAGTTAGTCGATGCACTCAACCTTATTGATTAAGAAAAAACATTACACGTGTAATGTTTTCGGTTTTAACCTTGATAAATTTAATGAAATTCCAACACGACCCAGAGCTCAGCAAATTTTATCGAGCTATATAAACTCTACGCTTTGAGCACTGCTACAAACGAAACACGTCTTTTTAGAGAGTACAATATGCGAAGAAAAGCCGCTAGCAACCTCCCCCAGGAGCGAGGCAGAGATGTTCGCGAGAACCTTACGCCAGGGCAGCTACAGGCCATCGGCGCAGCAATTGTCGCATGGAATGAGGCCGAACGATTCATTCCTGTCATCCTTGGACAAGCAATCGGTATGTCCATTAAACATTATCAGGAGGTTTCAAGTCGAATTAACGGTTTGGAAGGGCAAGTAGAAATCATAAGAAAATTTCAAGTGTTGTATCCACTGATCGACAAAGAGACAGGATTGCTAATTGAAAATGCTCTTGCGAGTTTTCTTGGATACAAAAAGTGCCGCGACGCGATCGCTCATGCTCACATATTCAATGCCCCCAAAGGCATCGGGACACACGTGAAGAGACGAGCAGAAGAATGGCATGTCCTATTGACTGAAGAGGCGTTAAATAAATTCTATGACCATTTGGTGTTGTTGCGATCAGAGCTAGCGGGAGTTACCGGCATTTTTATGACTGCTTCTATAACTGCAAGAAAAATGGAAGAGTTGCCGAATAGAAAGGTGCCTAATAAAATTCATGAAAGTATCCAAGTATTTGTAAGACACCTTCAAAAATATCAGAGTGAACGCCAAGCCTTAGGCTCGCTTCCTTCATGTCCTGACTTATCTATACCTTTCCCGAACATTGAAGAGCTTGACTCTTTAGTAAAGGACTGAGCATTCCCTCACCTCTGATTTAAATAATTAAATGTGTAATGTTTTTGGTTTTAACCTTGATAAATTCAATGAGTTTACAGCACGACGCAAATAGTCCGGCGAGTGCTTTCCATAGACAGTCTCAACAGTTTTTTCGCTATCCCCCAAAAGCCGTGCAACTTCTGCTAGCGGTAAGCTTTGCTTATAAGGAGACTTGCATACTGTTACCCTTCTGTCCGGATTCTACATTGAAAAAGTGGTGCTGCCGATAGGAATTGAACCTACGACCCCGTCCTTACCAAGGTTACCAAAATATGCACAATCAGTGAGTTAGGTCAAAGCGCTTTGTACAAAATACCTATTATTTCCAAGCTTTATGTCAGGGAACATTACACTGTAATGTTTTTGGCAGAACTGGGTGCTTTGGGCTTAATTAAGGATCCTAATTGTTCCATTTCCGTGCTCAATACGAGATTGTAGCTCTTCTACTTCCTGTTCGCAGCATCTTCCTTCCCAATGGTGAGCAATACTATTCCACCGAAATCGTTTAGATTTTACATAAACGAGTATGCCCTTAGGCGGTTGGTAGGGAAATTTTATAATAGCTTCGTATCTGATTATATTCTGTATCTTTCTCAATAAGTAACCAGCATTTCCGCCTACGACAAGAACTCGGCTATGAAAGGTGGCAAAGGCAGATTCTGCATGAGGCAACCATATAACAACGTATGACGCCCCAACGGATCGTCTTTGGTAATGCACTTGGGCTATAGCGTGTCTTGTTCTTAAATAGCCGTCCCAGCGGCGCCAGCTTTTGATTTCAACGACACATGCCTCATCATTGTTAAGCATTAATGGCAAATCAATATCACCGCCATTATCTAGAAATCTATCCTCAATCAGTTCCCATCCATATGGAAGAATGGCAGCAAATTTGCTTCTTGCTGCCTTCTCAACAGCCTTTCCGTATTGCCGTCTCTGTCCACTTTCGAGGTATAAAAAGCTGTAGAAAAAAGGCAAAACTGACATCATTGAACCAACTAAAATATAAGGTCGGCCATATTGACGGTACCAAAATAAGGTACCCCCGAGCCAAGCTACACCGACAAACCACAAGATAAGCGTCTTTATATAATCTCTCATCCATGGCTTAAATTTTTCGTCAGCTATCCTGGAATTGTTATGGTTATGTGGCCGCGCTTTGCGTCTGTATGATCGTTCCTTGAATGAATCTAGGCCTAGTATTCTGTAAAGGAAACGATCTACAGACCGATAGACCTTTTTCATGAACCAAAAACATCTACGTAAAAAATAGTAGAGTTTTCTCAAGCCTCTTGGAATATCAAGAATGATGGGCGCCAACCAAGAAAATGCATAAAGTCCGACAATAATTTCGATGGCAAGCCGGGCTTTGGATTCCAGAAAGTCAATATTGTCCATTATTACTAACCACCCAAGCAAAGGCCGATCTATTATAAAACGCCCAATTAGCTGATTTACGGTCGATCAAGCTCCCCAACCGTTAATACCATCCCACGCACGGTTTAAACTCGTGTAGCTTACAGAAACGGATACCACAGAAACTTGATATTTGGGGGATCGAACAATTTCATAAAACTTATCCCGCATTGCCTCAACAGTTGCTGGAGTAATTTGGCGGCCATATTGTTTGAGGGCGGCCTTAGCACATTTTATGCTCACGGCATGCTGCATTTGTAGGCTTTTGTACTGCTCCGTATCATCCACACCCAGCCTTGCGCATTCTTCGACAAATTCATCGGGGTCTGGCTCTATTGCAATGAGAAAATCCAGCGCAGCCTCAAGCGTGTTTTCATCGACGTGCCCGGTAGTGTAGTGGAAATTATTTTCAATCATGACGCTTATCTTCATATAGACCGTTTTAAAATTTGGCAAGCATAAGGAGGATTTATTCATGACGCGTTGACAAAACTTATGGCAACAAGTCTTGCCTTTTCTCTGCGATATGCCTATTTCAAATTTAACGTTTTTCGAATTTATGTTTGCGATGTCTTCCGTGGACTAAACGTGGTCTTTCGCCCTGAAGATCTACCGTCAGATCGGGCTCTGATGATGTGAGTGCACGTGGAGCACCTCGCCTATCTATTGGAGCCGGAATCCTGCGGTCATGTGGTTCAATTATTCTTACGATTGGCCCTTCTATGGTGTGGTATGTTCTGGGGTGCCGAATAACGTCAGTCCAACCCAAAAGGGCTTTAACACCTTTGCCATCTAGACGATCAATCGCTCTTTCCAGATCACGGGCGAGGTCAAGAGTAATAGGCGTCAATACTGCCATCGGCGGCAAGCCAGTCGCTCGATATCTAGTATCTTTTTCTTGCCCTTCAGGAGGTTCTCTTATTAGCCAGGGAGCCAAGCTTGACCTTACATTGCGGCTAGAGATCAAAATCAATAGCCGATAGATGTCTTGGGCAATAGTAGTGTCGAACTGTTTTTGCTCTGCTCCAGCCAGATTCAAAGCCTCAGGAAGCATCTGTCTGAATCCTTCTAGAACACTGCTTTGAGTATCAAATGAAATTCCTTTTTCTTCAAAAACAATGTCCCTATCGTTTGCTAATACATAACGATTATCCTGTATATAAAAAGCGCCACTCTGACGCATAAAGTCAGCAGTGGCTTTTTGAAGTGCACTGCTCGTATCGCCAGAGAGTGCTGTTGTAAATTCCATCGCATATTTTGCTCTAATAGTATCGTCATAGGGGGATTTCCGCAGTAATAATCCCTTTCTTTGCATGGTAAAAGAAAGTGGTTTTTCAGGGGGAGTATTCTCGATCCAAAACGTATCAAATGGCATCACTATTCTGTGATGTTGCGCAACAAAGTCCTCAAAAGGAAGAAAGCTCAACCTCTGTAGTATAGCTTCAACCTTTTTATCGTAGACGAATTTCCTGACAATGGGGCGGCGGGGTTTGTATGCAAGTTGACTTGCAAATGCCCAAAGCATTGCTTTTGTGATTGGTTGCTTAACGCGACCGTGTGACAAAACAATAAAGTCGGCGAGCGATAAATCATTACGCTTCATTTTTAATTTCCAGATGGGCAAATAATATCGGGTTAAAAGTATTTATAACTATTACTAACCTAAAACATGGATGTTATTGCTCATACAAAAATGCACTGTTCACGCCATAAACGTAAGCCAAACTTTTCATGGAACGAAGCTCAACTTCAATGGCCCATGTGTGTTTCAGAAGCCTACATAATTTCTATCGCTACATATACTTTCCTCATGATCAAATTTTGGTAACTCTTGCTTGAAATATTAACGATTAAAAGCCATTTTTATGAAGATTAACCATATAAATCTATGATTTTTATCATTGCTTAAAATGGGCAACAAAATAGACAATATTATTGACGATAAAACTCCCAAATGGTTATGGTTTTTCTCTCATTAGGTGAGTTGTATTTAATGCCGTTACCCGAAAAACCATACTATTCCATTCAAGAACTTGCGGATCGCTGGCATGTATCTCTGTCCGATCTGCACGACTATGCGAAACACAATCTTCTTGAAGTCGCGGCATGGATTAATCCAGGCGGCGTCAATGTATATTATATAAACCCGCTGTATCCCAACTTGGGATACCCAACCGCAAATCCTTTTCAATCATTTAAAGGCTATGCAGTAATACCGCCCGACTTGCTTCCGCCCTTATTTGAAAAGCAGACTTGCCAAATTCGTCGGTTCATTAATCCTGAAACACGCGATTTAATGGAAATTCCTGATGACCAAAATGGCTATCAGATATCTATTAGCCAGCTTGTCGTGAGCCGCAAGGAACGTGACCGTTTTGTAGAGTTTCATACTTTACCCTGTGAATGTGAGCCTGTAGATAGCGAATGTATCCGATCCACGCTTAACTTGGCCTGAAAAAGAATTAATCAAACAAATCGGAACACGCTTTTTCAGCAAGCGGAAAAAGGTGTCCTCATGATTGTTCATTGGACAGCCAGCGTAATCGAAACAAGGTTAGAAGATGCGGCGTCAACTTTGCGCCGACTCCCACCCGTCAAAGTGGCTGGATATTTCAGTGTTTGGCCCCATATCCTGCATGACGCCGATGACAAGCGTGATTGGGAAGTTGAAGTGAGACGGATAGGTACACCCAGCGCCAAAGCGATAAGCCGTATGGAAGAAACATTTAATTGGTTCTATTGGCTTACGGCAGAAGAAAATCGTTTGTTATGGTTGCGTGCCAATCGTACACCATGGAAAGTTATCTCGAGGTATATGGGTTGTGATCGAACGACAGCATGGCGACGCTGGATCTTTGCGTTGTCGGCAATAGCCTATAAATTGAATGCCAGCTAAACGTCACTATCCCAGTCGCGCAGCTGCACGCAATGCTTGTCTTTCATTCATCTCTTTATGTTTCGCGCATAAAGGCTGCCCGTCGAAATGAACCGCATCGTCGAGACAAATATCGCCAACATCAGGCTTATTCGTAACCCATTCACAGAATAAACTTTTGACTGTCTTAAAGCGTCCCGAGACATCTTCATCATCGGTATTTCTAAAGACCGATATTTCTTGCCCAAAAGCATCTAATGCTGGTGCGTCATCTTCAACTATTGGTGAATCATCGCCTGAAGAGAGATCTAATACTTCATCGAGTGAATCTGGAGAATCTGGCTTAGCAGTTACTGGAGCTTCTGGTTCCGTTGCATCTGGCGACTTTACATCTGTAGGGCCTGGTGTTGGCTTGCCTGTTGTTGCAGCTGCCCCCATTCGATAAGGACCTTTGGCGCCACCTTTGGCATCATTGTCAGGCTTTCCTGTACCGCCCGGAGGTACATCCGTAGTCTCGACTTTTCCTGGAACTTGGGGTGCTACAGAAGTGGATCCAGCAGCATTCTGAGTGGCTCCATTTGTCTTCCCTGCGGTTTTCCCCGTCTCAACTGGCTTTGCTTTTTTAGTCCTTGAAATTCCTTTTCCTCGAGCAGCGTCAGGATCTGCAGCTTTCAAAACGCCATTAAGAAAATGGTCTTTGTTGCCGCGTATAACGCTTTTCCTACCGGCAACATGATTATGATTGTAGGGTGTGTCGGGGTGAAACCTATCATTTAGCGCAGTAGCGATATCACGTTGGGAAACACCGTCGTTCGCTTTATCAACAACAAGCTGATCACGCTCGTTATCCCAAATTTGTGCCATGGTTCTTACCTAAAAATTGTTTCTTAAATTCTCTCAGTGGCTTGAATATAGTTATCTTTACGACAGGCCACTGCCGAGATCAACTCTGGAATGGCTAATTTTTGTACGTTTTAAATCAGCTCCTTAAATGAGGGTTATAGATCCATTAGTCTCTAGTTTACATGCTTTGTAAAAGAGGTGGTTCCTGACCGCCTGTCTTTAATCACTAGTGCCTGTGTGAAAAATAACAAAATTAGATGCAACATCTTGCAGCATTTTAGTATGCAACAAATGCAGCAGAAAATGGCATAATCCTAAGTATGATGGCGAAACGTGTGTTTGATTTTTAAATCACGTTTACGTTCCATAGATCCACCAACAAAATTTCTTGCGAATAGCTCCTTGAGTTAAAGCGCGGCGATAGCCTGACGCTGACAACGTCTTGCACGTTGTTGGCCACAGATAGCTTTGCCGTGTCTAAAACTTAAGGCTGGTTTCATCGCTAGAATAACATAGCGGAGCCTTATAATGAAAAAACCTAATCTGATATTTATTTTAGTCGGCACCGCTTTATCGCTTGCGACAAGTTGTGCTGCAGCAGCGCCGACTTACCAAGCAGGCCTACCCTGTACCGAACAAGAAAATACCATCCAGACCCACGCTTCAGATACATACAACGACGTCTTGGCCTGTATTGGTGGCGTATGGCACAGCATGGTCTTTGGAGGTTCGCCTTCAGGCTCAATCGTAGCGTTTACGACCGACGCATGTCCCACAGGTTGGGTTGATGTTCCTGCTTTAGCGGGCCGCACCATTATAAACGATGGTCAAGGCGCTGGGCTCACTTTCCGTAATCTCGGTAATTATGGTGGCGAGGAAACTCATCAGCAAACAATTTCGGAAATGCCAGCGCATAGCCATTCCTATGCGGGCGGCTCCACCTCATTTAATCAGGTCTATCAGATGTCAACTGGCAGTGTTGTAGATCATTACGCATTAGCTACTGGTTCAGACACCAACAGCGGCAACATTAGTGAGACGGGCGGCAATCAGCCCTTCAATGTCATGCAGCCTTGGTATGCGCTGCATTATTGTATGAAACAGTAGGGGGGCGCTCATGCTTTTTCCTACATCGATTTACCCCAAGGCGCATAACCCCATAAGTGTCGATTGGGTTGGTCCGGGCGGCGGCATTCGTGTCTACGCTTATACCTCAGACAAATGTGAGCCAATTCTTGCCATTGCAGGATTTGATCATTTGAGGCGTCTTACCCTTCTGTCCGGATTCTACAGACTTAGTTGGTTAAAAAAAGAGGCGTTGTGCAATAGAATGGGCACTGTGCAATAGAACGACAGTTTTGCTCACTCGAAGCTGCGATAAACATTTGAAAAGATTAAGTGTGACAAAAAGGAAAAAAGATTTTTAGAGACGTACTCGGGACTCTAATTTCTCTTGGATTTTCCGATAGGTTAGAGCGTTGATAATATCAGTGATTGTGCAATTGAGTTTGAACAAAGACGTATTCGATCTGATATGGATACAATGATTAACTTAATCCTCAATGGCTGTATCAGTTTCAAAAAAAGTGACGTCTTTTTTACCACGAGGTAAAAAACTTAGAATAGTTTCGGTTTTAGGAGATACTTTTCCATTCTCAATTTTTATTAAATTTAATTTTTTAAGCTTGTTAATGTCGCGGCTGAGAGTTTTTGTAGTTTTACTAGCGTAGAGACGAGCAATTTCTGGGCTTAATTCTAGAATTTCATTTTTCGACAGGAAATTGTTTGCTGGCAAAGCCAAAATAAGTCTCAACTGACGCTGAGCGGAAGCATTTTTTTTATCGCCCAATTTTTCATGGACATAATTCTGCCATGCTACACCGAACTGCTGCAATTTTACGAATTTGAGCTGCTCTCTTAATTCATCAACAAAACCCTCAACAGCGTATTCCAGGAAAGGTAATAGATTTCCACCATTCTTAGACGCCTCTTCCAATCGCCTATAATATTCAGCACGGGTCTTATTATAATAGTTACTCAGCAAATGAGCTGCTGGAGAAGGAACGCCACTTTCCATCAGAAAACGGAACTCCAGAATTCTTGAGGTACGCCCATTACCGTCACCGAAAGGATGAATCCAAGCCATATATACGTGTGCGATAACTGCCTTAATAATAGCATCTATAAGACGATCGCCGCTTATAGATTTAAACGTATCTCCATTCATCCACGTACAAAAATCGTCGACAAGCTGCTTAACCTCATGCGAATCCGGGCCGATGTAAGTTGAAACCTCAATTCCACATTCTCTATATTTTCCAGGAATTACATGCTCTTCGATTTCCAATCCGTTTAAAATTAATTCATTATATTTTTTTTATTTCATCTGGAAGAATTTCTTTATCTTCTCGTTTTTCTACCTCATCCATAATATTATTGATGACAGCAAGGATATTTTCGATTTCTTTAGCAAGATACTGCTGTGATCGAGGTAGACGACTTTTTCCGCGGACAACTTTAAGGGCCTCTTCCTCTGAAAGTGTATTCCCTTCAATCGCGGTAGTCGCTAAAGCCCCACGAGCTAAATAAATTGCATGCATATTTTCTGCGACCATAGGTTTAAGTGGCACACCTGCCAAGTGCTGACACTTAGACTTTGCCTCCCCCAAAAGCTGCCATAGTCTTGGGGTGGCCCCCTCTAGAGAGAGCCTAAAGCTTATCCAAGAATGGCTAGTTTCATGTCGCATACTAAGTCCATTTCATTTTTGATCTAACTATATGTATTTTAATATATATTACTATTATATGATAAATTTTGTCCATTAAAATGTCCTTAACAATGGCCATTAAAATGGTCCTAAAATGCAAAGATAGGGCCATTTTTGTAGCATTGAAACAGGTCAACTAATGTAAAAGCGACCATCCAGAACGCCCGCAAATAAATCTACCAAAAGCTCTATGAGAGGACTTTGGTAGCTATTTTAGCTATTTAAAGATTTTTTGGAGTTATTGACAAGGCCTGTGGAAGGCCTATAGAGGTAATGTTGACGACTTTTAAGAGGCATGACTATGTTAGAAGATGAAAAATACCCACGTATTAGTCTACGATCTATTCTTGATGAAAAATTTCTTCCTAAATACAGAAGCTTAAAAAGTTCCAAGATTTCAAAAATCGAAGCTGCCGCTAAACTAGGGTATAAAGTCGCAAAGAAGAACGGAGCAGTCTCTCAGTTTTTTGCAGCAAGTAATATGTTTGGCATAACCATATCTGATGAAAAAACTCTGATGTTTTCTTCAGACACGGAAATTCTGGCTAAAACACAAAATAATCTTGAAGATCCGAAGAGAAAGAAAATTATATTCAATATGTTTCTTAATCCTCCGACCTACCGTGGCTTGCTAAAACATTTTGGATTGGGTGTGTCGAAATTTCAGGTTACTGAGCACTCTAAAGAGAAAGGTAGAAATCACGACAGCGCAAGCAGAATTGCGCATGCGTTTATTGATAGCTTAAGTTATGTTCGTGAGCACTGCGGAGATGAAATGGTTCGGGCATGGATAAAAGAAAATACTCAACAAGAGCACACCTCATCAAAAACAAATACAACGGATTATATTCAACGCTCTCCGTTCACTATTAAATTCGATCCGAGCATCTCAAGAGATGAGTGTTTCGTGATGCATATTAATAAGATTCCAACCAGAAAAGAATGTGCTGATATGATTACGTTTTTATTAAGCTCTAGCAGAGAATGACTAACATCATAAGCAGCTGACACATCGTTGTTGTGCAATAGAAACTGACCGAAACTAAGCAAAACAAGGCCATAACAGGGCAAAACTCAAGAATCTATTGCACAGCTCACTTACGCCAACTATTTGGCAAACAAAAATAAATTGGTAAGCAGCATATGTGTTTGGTAAGGACGGGGTCGTAAGTTTAATTCCTATCGGCAGCACCAGTTCATTCGTCGTAGAATCCGGACAGAAGGGTAATAATATGCCATTTATGATTTCAAAGGTTCCGTTCCAGCCGTAAGAATTACCAGATACTTCGTATAAGCAAAAAGACGGTTTCGCGAATGACCAGTTAGCTCTTTAAGCAGCCCAATCTCCACCAACTTTAGTACAGCATTGGTTGTCGTCGGCACCGATAGTTTAAGCGCCTTAGCTGCTTTCGTGATTGATAGGAAAGGTTTTTTCAAAAGATAGCCATGAATTTTAAGCGCACTTCTTGAAACTCTGCCAATTGTACTGATACGCGCACAATCCCGTTCAAGGAGATCAAGGATTTTCTTGGCGTCAATCGATGCCTGAGCCGCTACTTCAGCTACTCCATCAAGGAAAAACTCGCACCACCCTTCCCAATCCCCTTTCGTCCGAACATCTTGTAATAGCTCATAGTAAGTCTGTCGGTTTTCTTTGAGATAAAGACTAAGATACAAAATTGGCTGAGTTAGCGTTTCACTTGCATATAGCAATAGGGTAATCAGCAATCGTCCCAATCGTCCGTTACCATCCAAAAATGGATGGATTGTTTCAAACTGCACATGGATCAAAGAAGCTTTGACTAAAGCTGGTAATTTTCGCTGATCATCATGGATAAATTTTTCTAGATCGCTTATTAATTCAGCAACCCTCTCGGGCGGAGCTGGTACATAACGAGCCTTACCTGGCCTTGTGCCTCCGATCCAATTTTGTGATCGGCGAAATTCCCCCGGTGCCTTGTTAGAGCCGCGACCGCCACGAAGCAAAATGGCATGCATTTCTCGAATGAGTCGGGCCGATAATGGGAAGCCAGCCTTCATCCGTTTCAGGCCGTGATTAAGTGCAGCTATATAATTTGAAACTTCCTCGACATCATCGGTCAGCACATCGGTCTTTTCGTGGCTCTCAAAAAGCAATAGATCGGATAAAGATGATTGAGTCCCTTCAATCTGCGAAGACAGCAAAGCTTCCTTGCGAACATACATATAAAGAAAAAGACCTATATCCGGTAGAAGCTTTGCCAAGGCATCCAATCTACCTATAGCGTTCATCGCTTTGTCGAGTGGCTTATATAGTCGCCCCATCTCGAGCGGTGGATTTGGCGGAAGTGGCGCTGGTACAAAGGCCTTATACGTTTCGCCCGCGCTAGAGTGAGAAACGTAAGATCCAAGTCTCATGCCTTTTATCGACTTTACCACCGGGTAGCTCCAGCCATTAATAAGAGTTTATCTTATTAAATGATAGTGACTTATCCGTTAATATGGAAGGGGCTTATTAAATGATATGAAAAACGCCTATAATACTACCTTTCGCGATATAGAGATATCACGGCAGTTAAGTATGATCTCCAAACTGCATTACAGTGTAATGTAGCCCACAATAAAACCTGGAAATAATAGATACTTTGTAGCAAGCGTTTGGATCTAACCTATTGATTGTGCATAATCCAAAAACCTTGGTAAGGACGGGGTCGTAGGTTCAATTCCTATCGGCGCACCATTTTTCACAATGAATTAGAAAAAGGGTCTAAGTTCTTTGCCAGCTCGTCCAGCCTTCACAACTGATCAAAACGGATAGTAGCGAAGCGAAAACATGGCAATCTCTTCATAAGAGTGCGGCTCAGTACCATGGGCGTCACTGAAAGCATTGCGACGCGTAATGGAATCCTGTAACCCGGCCATAAACTTTCCATAATTGCCTTCATAAATTCGCTTCCAGAAACCAGGCGTGATTTGCCACACGCTTGTGGTCTGCGCTGAGCAAGATCCCCCTATTGTATTGCATCCACTGTTCGTAAGGAGAAAATCTCCATAGCCGTAAGCGAGGTTGCTTGTGCTTTGACGAAACGCTTTTTCTTCTCCTCCATATAGATATAAATCCCATGTTGGATCGGGATGACCAACGAGCCCGGTCATAAACATATATTCCGAAATAGGCTTTAAAGCGCCATTTGGCATGATGGCGTAATCAGGCATCTGGGAAGGTCCATAGCGGCCGATCCCGTCCCCAATCATGAACTGGCCTTGGGCATCAAGCATTTTCGGTATAAGCGGTAAGATGGTACCAACACCACCGCCGCCGCCAACAACGACATTGTTATGGGCATATGTATCAACGCTGTCATGAAAGAAGCGCATCATACTAAAGGCTTCATAATGCCCCCAACCGGGATCAAAAGCGGCTTTTGCTATAAGATCAGGCGCCGTATCGGTCGATAGAGGATTAGCGAAGCTGGAAGTATTGCCTGCATTAGTCACTGCGTAAGTGCTGTTATAGCCTGCACAAGTGCCGGAGCTTGCATTTGCTGTACAGGCAAGACCAGTGGTTACGGCTTGTGGACTTTCTGCCGAGATACCTAACCAAATTTTCTTGTCATCGAAATCCTGCGACACGCGCAATTGTGGGTTACGTGTATAAGTAAAACCGACCACATAGGCCGGATCGATTGTCATGGGCACATTTTCGGTAAGTGGTACGAGGCCTTTTGTCGTCATCGTCGCCAAACTCCAGGCCTGTCCCGCCAGCAAATGTGTGCCCCAATCCCTATCATCATAGGTTAGGAACGCCTGGCGCAAGCGAGGAACATAACTATTAGTTTCATTCGACGTTGATGTTGAGGCGGCTCCTGCAAAATCTGTCTCAAGATAGCCCGTGACCGAAGTGTCCGCACTCGGATTTCCACCAACCTGCCCGATTAAACGGCTCGCGCGCGCCGTCTCACGAAATTCAGATTGGTGAGCGTTGGCAGAATTGTTAAATGGAATGACTGTATTGAAATTGGAGGCAACGTCGGCAGATTCATTTTTGGAACGGTATATAGAGTCGAATTCCAAAAAGCCGCCAAGATTGGCCGTCAACCCTGGTTTGAGTATGTAGGCACCTTGAAAGGCGCCGGTTTGGGGCGTCGAATTAACAGCAGCAGGGGAAATTCCATAGTTTTGCGCCTCCGCCGCCTCAGTTGCATTAGATCCAGCAACCCTCCCGAACAGGAACGCCAGAATAAGCATTAGGTGGGACGTTACCAAGCGATAGCGGGTAACGCGGCGAAGAGGAACTCATGCCGGCATTGGCGGCTTGTGCGGCTTCTAGTTGAGCCAGTCGTATCTGCAAGTCTCTGATCGAGTTTTGAAGACTTTCATCGCCAGAGGCGACAGCTGGTGGTGCAGGAGGAACGTACGTAAAACTATTTGCTAGAGGGGGCGTGCTACCCTCCATACCATTGATAGGATTTTCAGCATTGAAGCGGGCTATCTGCTGTTCGCGCGCGATAATCTGCCTGTCCAGCGCATCGCTGACGGCATCTGCAGCAGAAGCAGATTTTATACCGGTCGTAAACGACAAGATTAAGAGGACTGAACCTAGACCTAAGTTAGTTATTCCGGATATTGTTTTTTTGTACACTGCCGATTTGTACATACAGGACCTATGATTTTTTCGACTCGTGCCTGCATGGAAGATACAATTATTCTGAGAATAGCCCAGCGAGTCGCGTAGGCTGTATGTCAAAAGGCAAAATGTGTAGCTCTTTTGTCATACAGTCCTCTAAGTGGCTGCCATCATTGCAAACTACGTATAAAAGGTAGAGTTATCTTTATCGTTACGCCTAGTTGAAATTTAGAATAGACCGCAATTGTACCACCCAATTTAACGACTTCGGCTTTTACGGCATTCAAGCCAACTCCGCGCCCAGAGACCATAGTGGTCCGTTCTTTCGTCGAGATCCCGGCATCAAAAATATGTTGAATGACTTCCTCGTCATCCGCTTGGTCTAAATTCTGCAAATTCAGCTTCTTAATAAGTCTTTTACGTAACAGAGGTACGTTGATGCCACCGCCGTCATCAATAAATTCGATGGCAAACCAGTCATGAGCGTCATGTTGAAAAGTATGCGTCTGAACAGTTACTCTAGCATTTGCATCTTTCCCACGTTCTTTCCGGAGAGCAGAGGATTCAATCCCGTGATCGATAATATTACGCGCAATGTGGACAAAAGTTACAAACAAAGGTTCGTAAATTTTAGGCAAAATTGGAAAGTTCTCACCCAAGAAAACACAAGCATGTAACGGTTTGCCAAAGCGATCACTAAGTTCTTGTAAAGACATTGCAAAATCTCTCATGAGATTCCAAATCGGAACAGCGATAAGTTCCCGGATATAATCATCATAAAGCTGTTGTGGAAGATGACCCGAAGTCAAAGCAGACTGCAGATGATTGGCAAAGGCGTAGAGGTTTTTTTCTGGAACGGTCCGAACTTCTCCAGAAGATTGAAAATCATCGCTTAATATTTCGCGTGCTAGCGCCACGTCGTTATCAAAGGATGTCTTCAATGCAGTGCGATGTTCTGCGACAATCGCATTCGGCTGATCTGCATTTTCAGGTATATCCGCTTCAAGCCTGTGCAATTTGTCGGCGAGTACGGTGAGCTGAAACATATCCGCTGTTCCTTTGAGCGTATGAACATCACGACGGATTTGTTCAGCAGAAACTGCACTCATAGCCGAAGAAGGGGCTAGAATGCAGTCGTTAAAATTCTGGACGAAACGAATAAAATGATTACGATTACGCGAAATTCTCAGTGTTCGCACGACAGCCGCTTCATTTTCTTCGACGATTTTCTCGATTTGCTTTTCTTTCGTTCGATCGACGGCGACAAGAAGAATGCTATTAATGTTTCCGTCAGTACCCATAATAGGCCTATAGCTAAGACTGATCGAGAGACCTCCGTTATGGGCATAAGATGCTGGCGCCAATGCCGCCCATTCGTCAAAGCCTAACGTCAGTTTGCCTGCGTAGAGCATGCTTAAAGTGGTTTGGAATAAGATGCGATTTTCCGGCGTGAGTTTAAGAACCTCGGTAATATGTTTCTTGGCGGGGTTGCCCTCAAGCAAAGTCAGACAGGCTTTCGAATAGACAGGAGCGCATATACCGTTTCTATCGAAAAAAAGCAGCCCTTGCCCCAGACCGTCTAACATGGCGTTCATGGATGCATTCAGTGTTTCTAGAGTCGCCAGAAATCTACGTAAGACAAAAGACATGAAAAAAGCAATCGCCGACACAGCCAAAATGATAATGATAAAAATATACCGTCCTTTTTCCATTTCGCTTGTTAGTTGCGTAAGGCGCTGTTCTTTACCGATGGCAAGATCGTGGTTTATGCCATCAAGTAAAGTGTCGATTTGCGTGAATTTGCTTGCCGTAGGCGTCATCCAGGCCATAGCCGTGGCTGCATCCGTATCGACCATATCGATGACGTTCTTCGATGAGCTGAGATAAGATGGCATGAGATAGTCAATCGAAGCGATTTTGTCTGCTGCGACACCCGCATTAACCATGGCGGCTCTTGCTATCGGATATTTGGTATTCAGTTGATTGAGAAAGACCAGATCTTCCGTCGCCAGGTTTTTTAGCTTTATCTTGTCGGCTTCGGTCGCCGCCGTTGACGTCAATTTATAGAGATCGGTGATCGCATCCTGAACGGCGAGCTGAAATTCGATAATAGTCTGCTTTTGCTCCAATATACTGATGTCAAATTTACGCAGATCAGCTTCGTTGCTGCGCAGGAGCGAAAAAGAATAGAGCGCCGCTCCTAAAAAGAAAAAGACAACCACAATTGGAATAAGGGAGGCCTTTGACTGCAAAAAACGAGGGATCATGAGAAAATGCCTTGAAGAAAGAGGCGCTGCGAAGAAAGGAAGGATTAAGGAGATTGATTATAAACACCGGCACATACCACCGTGTCGTTCAGCTTTTCACAATATGTACTTTTGGGCTCCAGTTTTTTTGTAATGGGATCGGAGAATTTATATTCCGTCCAATAGCTTTCGTTCGTTTTTGCCATCTCTACACGTTCTTTGACATAATATTTACCATCGACGTCTTGGGCATCGATGAGATTTCTGCCAATAAGTTTCTCATTGGCGCCATGCGCCAGGCACTTGCCGTTAAAATCGTACACCACTACATAAAGATCTTTGTCGACAAAGGGTCCTGTATGGTCATCAAATAAGGCATAAGCCTTGTCTGTTCCGTTGGTTTTAATGTAATTGATGGCTTTTTTGACGATATCTATGGCCTGTTGTGGTGAGCTGGTTTCATTAGAAACCGCATTATCTGCGACGGCAACCTGAACTGAAATCATCAACAGCGTAAATAAAATTAATAAATAACCTGATTTCCTCATACTTCCCCCAGTAAGATTCCCCTAAAGACACGGCAAAGGTCGGTCTCTCCCACATTTTCTTCTTACATTACGGAAACGCATATAACCTTCGATGTATGCGACACCTAACAGGATATGAACTCAATTTATGGGATGCGTCGATAGAAAGGAATAATCTAAGCTCTGCGTAGATAAAAATCAACGCCCATAACGGCGCTATTCTTCGCTGAAAACGTCATCTGAACCAGAGGCTCTTCGGCTGGCGCTTGTCCCTCACGGTCAGGAACGTAAGGTATGGACATATTCAGCTTATAGCCATGCACATTCAGATACATTTTTAGATTGTTTCCGACAATATTTACAATTTCTAATGCTGCCGATTCATAGATCGCCGTATCGTCTATCAGCTCACTAGCAGAAAACACGCAACCTAAGAGCCGTTCAATCAGTTCCCGATCAAAGAGAAACATAAGCGTAGCGCGTGCGTCATCCTGGACAAGTTCGCCGCAACAGACAAAATCGTCACCGGATGGAACCTTGTGCACATCTTCGCTGGCATTGACAGAGACATTAAACAACGTAGCAATCGTGTTCGTCACGGATTGTCGGATGATTCCTGAAATGCTGCGAGCAAGTTCTTGGTTTTTGTTAGGCATGAGTTTTTGCCTGCGCGTCGGCTTTCGCCGAACCCAACCATTCAACGACTTGCCTAATTTTTTCCTGAAGCACTGGAGGAGAAAACGGCTTTGTTAGATAGGAAGTTGCTCCCGATTCAAGCGCTTTCACAATATTTTGCTTCTCACTCTCGGATGTAATCATGACGATAGCTGTCTTGGCAAAACGATTGTCGTTGCGGCATTTGACTAAGAAATCTAGGCCGTTCATCTCTGGCATGCTCCAATCAAGCAAAACCAGGTCAAACGGGTTGCCTTTCGCATGTGAATCAATAAGTTGGCTCATGGCATCAACACCATGCACAGCCTTAGAGACATCCTTATAATCCATTGCATTCAATTGCGACGCGAGCATTTGTCGCATCATCAAATTGTCATCGACAACCAATATACGCACGCTCATAAGCACACTCCGTCGCGAAAAAGGGAATCATGAGAAGCCCTTTTATTTTTAACCACTTTCTGTTTATAAACAGTTAACTTATATTTCTATTATTTCAATGTTATTCAATAGGATAAGCTAGATTAAACTGTGATCCCTCGTCGCCTACGCTGCCTGGATCATGCAATTCAACCGCTACATCTATTTTTTGCAAGGCCTGGAAAATCACCGGATTCGTTGTCAGAGAATAGGTTTCAGTATACAGCCAGGTGAAATTTTTGTGGGGTCAGGAAAAACCGGTATGGAGAAACCATTGGGCATGAGACTAAGCACTTTCGCAATTTCAAATGCTGGTAAAAACAAGAGACCATGATTCCGCTCATCAACTTTACCGGTATTAATGCCTTTAAATTTTCCCTCAAGATTAAATACAGGACCACCCGACATTCCTGCAAATATTTCACCGCTGCCACTCACCTCGCAAACATAAGAGTTATTATCGTCAGCCTGCATTGATGTCGTTGCTGGCCTTGAATATCCTCGCTCGCAGTGCAAAATACCATTACGGAATCCGAGACTAACTAAGGGTTCTAATTGTTGTCTGCCATTCAATCCGGATGGGCCCCAAACGACTGGTTTAAGACCAGAAACTGAAATAAACTGTCTATCAATAGTTAGAAAGGCTATATCGAGTTTGGCGCTACCTCTCGTACTAAAAAACTGGACCGCCGCGACACGCGTTTGAAGCATTCCAACGTTAGGCAAGGAAAACTCCACAAGGATAGGATGATTTAAATCGAACGCATCATGAAATTCGTGACGGCAAAGGACAAATATGTCTTTCCCAATATAGGTGCATGAACCGTCATGCGCTGGGTTCCGACCCAAAAATCTAATATGACCAACACTACGTCGTGCATCCTCTAGCCAAGGAATTTTACTACTTTCAGCCTGGAATCCGTTGGTCGTTATCACATCAAGGCTGGGAGCTTGCTTAAATTGCCAACGTTCAAACTCCTGTTTGCGCAAACGCCACGCCGCTGAAAGTTCAAGAAATACAGTAGCGGTCGGCACGCTCAGCGCTGCCGCTATCAGGGCTCTTCTTCCAATGTCTTGTTTCGACAAATTATCACTCGCTAAAATGTATTATAAAAAATCTCTACGCCTGCCTGACAACTGTAACTACCGCACGCCTACAATATCAACAACACAAGATCGGCTCAATTCAGAGGCAATATAGAAAAACATCATGAAAGTAACTAGATATATTTTCTTGCTCACAAAATTTGCATCGCTGCGCATACAAGATTTTTTTCAGCTCATTAAAAATAAGCTGCAAAGGCAAGGTCTACATCTTTGGTAACAGATGCCAAATACCTATGGCTTTTAACCGATCTTTAATGCAAATCCCATAGATTTCAGCCTGGTCATATGACGAAATCGCCCACGCGGCTTCTTATAGTGCCGCATGATCAACCTCCATAGCTATGATGAATATGCAGAAGGCACCAGGTATAAAAGAAAGCATTTGGAGCTTTCTGTTGGAGGGTCTCTGGATAGATGCCTTGAGAACTTTTGCTCTCTACCAGCGCTTATGGTTAAAAGGAGCCGCCCTATCTGTCATTGGCTTAACTTTGCTATACTACTTTACGCATTTTTTTCTCAACAACAGTGCATGGTGGCTGACTAACGCGGCCGCAAGTGTGGCTCTGCTCTATTTTTTTTCAACTTGCTATTTATATCAAGAACCCATCAGCGGCACGATACGTCCCAGTCTGCAACACTTTGCCTATGTCTTTGGCTGCGTTGCGCTTGTTGGAGTATCATTCATGTTGATGAGCCTCGTTATGATGCTCGTCTTTCTAGCGCTGCTGAAATCACTGGACAACAATACAATGTTATCACATTTCGCACTTTTTGGAGTTCTTGCCTTGTCGATTTCAATTTGTTTTTGGGCGTTAATAAGATCGCTCCTTGTTGTTCCATTGGCAGTCAACAACATCAATTTACCAATATTGACGAGCTGGCGACTATCTAAAGGCAAGTTTTTACGATTAACGATAAATTCTTTCATGCTAATGCTAATAATGGGGCCTTTATATTTTCTCATAGATCAAATAGGAATAGAGCCACTTTATATCATTGCCCAGGTTTTATTTATCGCGGTGATCTCATCATTTTCGTGCACAGCTTGCTGCGTACTCTATGGCGAAGATATTACAACTAATCTTGGCTATGAACGTCGAGCCGCCCCACGTAATTGACGTCTTTGGCGGCACAGCTGTAAACTAAGCAACACTAAGAACGTGTTTTAGTTTTCTTTTGCTCACGATAATGCGACATGTCAGCCAATAAAGCCCTACCTGTGTCGCCGCCGTCATCCTTGACCTCATGTTTGACGGCAAAATGCATAGCCTGAAGCAGATCGCGGATGAGCCCTAGCTTGGTCGCGCTATTGTCATCTTGGTCTTGGCATGTATCTAATAGATGCGAACAAATTTTCTGAATCAGTAGAAATCCGTGGATCTCCCCTTCCCCCTTCAAGCTGGCCGTTATCCTCGCCACTTCAGGCAAAACTTTATTGATATCAATAGACTCAGAATTTACGAGCGTTAATAATTTTTCAATTTCCGCTGTAGCCACGATGAAGAACTGATTACGACTATCGCTGATGGCCTTGTCGCCTGCAGCTATTTTTTCAGGTGTGAAGATCGTATCGAGAGGGATATTCTCTCCTATTGCCTTTTTCAGTTTAAAATTGGCCTCATAGGCTGTGGTATGGCCGGGATCATCAACTTTTTCACTACTCAAACTACCCTCCAGGTTAACGACGATGCTCATCTATACGAATGAGGCGAATTTCGCGTATTCTTCTTTCAGAAGATTCTTTCGGCAATGGCGTAGCAGCAAGACGGCGGCAAGGGCCTTTATATGTCCCCGATGTAACAAATATTCTTGGTTTATCGATAATACTTATGACTTTTTGGCATAAATCGCCGGCACAAAATGGCTTGAGAACAATTTCATTAACACCGGCATCGCGCGCTTCTGCGATGTCGTTGTCATTTACTTTTGGTAACAGCATGATGACTGGAATGAAAGGATTGGGTGAAGAAGTAGAACCCCGCAACCTTTTGACGAACAAGGCGCCGTTTAAAGGCTTAATCTCTGGCTTAATTTCTGGTTTAATCTCAGCATCAGCTTTGGGAACATCAGAAGATTCCGCAGGATCAGCCGCTAATAATGGTTTTTTAAGAACGAATAACTCCCAATCCGTAAATACAAGATCAATATGTTTTTCACGGATCATCTTTACGCCCTGATACCCGTCGCTGGCGATGAAAACGTTGTTAAAACCAAGTTCAACGAGAATGGATTTAATGAGCTCGCCAGATTTGGCGCTGCCATCAACGACCATGAGATTAACTTTATCCAAACTTGTACCGCCGGCGGTCTTACGAGAATTGGGTTCTTTTGGCATTTTTAGAGTCTCCGTATAGATCCGCAAGTGATCGCAGCTAATCATAGGTAGGAAGTAAGAATATTAGCAGTGATTCACTAACTAACCAATTCTTCTTTGGCCTAGCCTTATAAATTATTGCCAAGAAAAATTTACCAATTGCTTGAAATATTAACAGATTACGAGGCTTTTGAGCTCGACGCAGGATCCAGAGGCTTAAGTCGCTTCCCGAAACAAGTAATCGAGGTCATTTGCTTCAAAGGCTGCGATCGCTTCAGGGCGCTCTTCCATAATCGCCATGGCCAAGCCGCGCTTTCGGTTCTGCAATTCTATAATGCGCTCCTCGACGGTACCCTTGGCAATTAATTTATAAACAAAGACCGATTTGCTTTGCCCAATACGGTGCGTACGATCTGTGGCCTGGTTTTCAACCGCCGGGTTCCACCACGGGTCATAATGAATAACAGTATCGGCAGCCGTGAGATTAAGACCTGTACCACCCGCTTTCAGACTGATCAGAAACAAAGGAACAGTCCCGCTCTGAAATCTTGTCACCGGTGTTTTACGATCTACCGTATCGCCTCGGATTTCAACGAATGAAATATTTGTCTTTTCCAACTCTGGCTTTATGAGATCGAGCATTGACGTAAATTGCGAAAATAGAAGGATTCGTCGGCCCTCTTCGATCAATTCAGGCAACATTTCCATAAGGCTTTCTAATTTTGCGCTTTGCCTCACTTTCTTTGCTCCAGGCAGCTTAACCAAACGCGGATCACAACAGGTCTGCCGCAATTTCATAAGAGCATCGAGTATGACAATTCGGCTACGGTTGAAGCCTTTGTCTTGTACAGCCTGTTGCACTTTCTCATGCATCGTAAGGCGTAACGTCTCATAAAGATCGCGCTGAGCGGACTCGAACTCGACATAATGAACGATTTCTGTCTTTGGCGGCAATTCTTTGGCTACGTCAGATTTGTTTCTTCTAAGAATAAACGGTTTAAGGCGACGAGCTAATAATATCTGCCGTTCTGCATCCTTGTGTTTTTCAATAGGTATGCGAAAGAGCTTGGTAAAATTCTTATGGCTGCCCAACATGCCGGGCATTAAGAACGCAAAATGTGACCACACCTCGCCAAGATGGTTTTCTATTGGCGTACCAGTTAAACAGAGGCGGTGTCTTGCTTTAAGCTCACAGGCCAGCTGCGTAACTTGCGAAGAAGGATTTTTGATCGCCTGAGCCTCATCAAGCACCACAATATGCCAATCGACCGTTAGTAATATCTTGGTATCGCGCGTTAACAATGGATAGGTCGTTAGTACGAGATTAGCTTTTTCGATGTCCTTAAATCGTGCCGCTCTAGTTTTTCCATGCAGCGACAAAACCTTCAGTTTAGGGGTAAACTTTTTTGCTTCATCTTCCCAGTTGGGAATGAGGCTAGTCGGACAAACGACCAAACATGGTCGATCAAGTCGTCCTGCATTTTTCTCGGTTAAAATGTGTGCCAAGGCCTGAATAGTTTTGCCCAGTCCCATGTCATCGGCCAGTATGCCACCGAGACCATAATCGCGAAGAAACTGCAGCCAATTTAGACCTTCGCGCTGATAGGTGCGCAAGGTAGCTTGCAAGCCGCGGGGCGGCGCAATGGGGACTAATCCTTGAAAAGCCTTTAACCGTTTAATCAAAGCCTTAAGCTTTGCGCCACCAAGCCAACGCATTTTTGTAGCCGTATCGATGCGCGACAATGCCGTCGCAAGATCAAGAGGAACCGTCAATGATCCGTCACGGTTAAGCGGTTGATCATAGAGCTCAACTAACGTCATCAGAATATTTCGGACACGCTTAAAAGGTAGCGCTAGAGCGCGACCGTCAGGGAGATCTACATAAAGTTTATCGCCATGAGCTAGGCTATCTATCCCTGAAGTTGATGGTTCAGGTAAATTACGCACAGCTTGTACCAAGAGCGGCAAGAGTGCCACACGCTGTCCCTCAACCATAATGCCGAGATCAAGTGAAAACCACCAAGCACCACCCTCAATTTCTTTGAGATCTCCTTGCCATGCTTTATCCCCAGAGTCGGCTTCGATAGCTTGGAATTGTTCTGCAAATCTATCATCGACATCGACAGTCCAACCATCATGCCGAAGTTTGGGCACTTGGTGATGAAGAAAATCAAGCCATTGCGTACGTTGATTGAAGCCTTTGGGAAAGATGTAACTAAGGCGTCCTTTTGGTACATCGGGAGGTAAAATTGATGCCGGGCTAAGTGCGGCGCCTTTTATCAGTCGCTCTTTAAATGCGGTTTCAGCTGCGTAGTCGCGCGGCGTGGAAATCACTAGATTGTCGATTTGTTTTCGCAATAGGTCCGGCGGATTACTGTCAGGATCGATAATCGTTCCATCATAATCAAAGTGTAAAAGAGCCAGATGATGTATACGATTAAAATTATCGCCGTTGATTGTGTCTTTAATAACCGTCGTGCGCATCGTCAGACGCAAGCATGGCGTTGGTGGCACGACAGTTCCGGTTTCAAATCGTACGGCATGAGGTGCCGTGAAAGATCCAGACAAGGATCGCGTTGCCATCTTTTTAGCCATTGAGGCGGCAACCTTTGGCATAAGTTTTGGACCTGCTAAAAATCTTTGTGCGAGTCCAAATGATCCTTCAAATGTTAGCGGCCCTACTTGTCGTGATTTGTAATCCACATACCAAGGCTGCATGGCTGGAAGAATAAAAAACCGAGCTATATCATCATCGACAATGATCGCCGGTGTTTGCACCCCATCCTCTTCCACGCGCCAGCCAAGTTTAGCGACCTTTTCTTCGCCGAGCGTCAATGGCTCAGTTTTGATTGAGTGGTGATAGCACCTCCCGGTTGCAACAACACGGCGCATGACAACATCCAAAACATCGGGTTCTGCCGGCGGCGAGCGAAATTCTTCAGTATCGGCATAAAGTGAACTTTGCATCAGTTTACAAATGGTCTTGTCTTCTGATGTAGCGGTTTGAGCCTGACTTTGCACAAGTTGAGAGGGCGAGGTATTACGTTGCTCACCAAAACTGCCGTCGCTTAAAAGATGGACGACCACGGGCTGAATTATCAAATGGCGCATGGGCGGCGGACTCCATTTGTCTTCCGCTGCATCAAGTAAATAGAGCACAATTTCTTGAGAAACCGGCCAATTTGACGATCTCCTCTCCATTGAGGTCACACCAAGTCGGTGTCTTGATGGCGTGTTCACGTTTGATTTCGGTTTATTGCCAGCGTTCATTTTTTTAATTTCTGTAATAGCTTAATCAAGGAATAGATCATCTCGTATGCTGACAGATTTAGTGAGCTTCTCTGAACCTACGAAATGTCAAAAGATGGAACTAAAAATGAGCAGAGCAGGCTTATACTACTTAATTTACCATGTTCCAAGCCAGCTACCTTAGGTGACAGGTTAAGGTCTCTAGGATAAAGTGACATGCTTTAGGCGAAATTAAATTGAGACATAATACTCTTGGCCATAGCGGCACTCTTTTCAAGTCCATGATTTAGCTCTTTCTTAATAGTTACACCTGAATAATTCTAAATATTCAGATGGGGGCGTAGAAGGCATCATGAGCTCGGATCAACAGTCTCTTCCTGCAACTCAAACTGCCGCCGACGGAAAGAAAGTACAGCCGCGACGATCGGGATTGGCAGGCTTGGCTATACCGGTCATTGCTGCTGTTAAATTCAGCAAAATATTGACTGTCGTCGGCACGATGGCTCTGTCGATATTTACTTATAGCTTTGTGTTTGGCTGGCCTTACGCTGTCGGCTTTGTTGTACTTCTTTTTGTCCATGAGATGGGGCACTACATTGCCGCACACCAGAAAGGTCTCAATGTAGGAGCACCTACCTTTATTCCCTTTGTGGGCGCCTGGATCGCACTCAAAGATAAACCCTTAGACGCAAAGACCGAAGCTTACGTAGGTTTTGCCGGTCCGCTCTTAGGCACCTTCGGTGCCGTTGTATGTTACTGCTTGTGGTTACATTATCATTTACGTCTTTATCTTGCTTTGTCTTACGCCGGTTTCTTTCTCAATCTATTCAATCTAATTCCTTTATCGCCATTTGACGGAGGTCGCATAACGGCCGTTCTATCGCCGCGCATCTGGTTCTTTGGCGTACCTATACTGGCAGCTATCTTTATTATGCGCCCCAATCCGTTACTCATCGTCATGGGTCTCTTGGCCATACCGCAGTTGATTAAAGCATTTAAATACAACCCAGCCCTACCGGAAAACGCTGCCTATTACAGCACGAGTTTAGCGACCAAGGCCCTGTATGGATTCTTATATATTGCGCTTGCCGGATATTTATCAATTATGTGTCATGACGTTCACACGCAGCTTCAGTTAATGTCTGAGATACAGACACATTAAACCAATCCCTTAGGATAATAATGTTACAGACTCTACACTTAAGTCCGTAGCGCCCTACTTACAGATTGTGCTATATATAAACCGCTTGCTAAGATCACGTTGAGACCAAACTCTACTCGAAAAAATACGACCACGCCCCCCGCATTCTGGTATGTTGCCCGCCGTTTTCACTCAAAGGATCGCTGTATGAAAATATATTCACGCATTTTTATGCTTGCCGCCCTTCTTATTTTTATGCTGTCGCAGACAGCCTATGCCGACTGGGATCGGCATGATGGTGGCAATGGTGCTGGCAATAACTGGGAAGGCCATGAATGGGATCACAATCAACATGATGAATATTGGGGTGGTGACATTCATCGTTTTTACGACCATGACTTTGATCGTTGGCGCAGCGGCAAATGGTTTCACGGATTTCATGAAGGCGTCAACGGCTGGTGGTGGGTTGTGACAGGTCTTTGGTATAACTACCCTGCCCCTCTTTATCCTTATCCGGATCCTTATGTGCCACCTGATGTCGCGGCGTTGCCGACACCCAGCTCCCCTGCAATCGTGGTTGGTCCTGGATCACCGCCCCAACTAGCCTTGCCACAATATTGGTATTATTGCTCAGATCCGCCGGGATATTTTCCCTATGTGCCGCATTGTAACTCACCTTGGCGCCGTATGACCGCCACAAACGAAGCGCTACCTGCGCCTCCGTGATAGATTAGTAAGCGCTATGGATCTTATCCAATTCAGACTGATTTGGATTATCTTGGATCAGCCAGGATCCTGAGTGCTCTAAAGGATAGGGTATTTCCGCCGACTGCACCCCATTGAGGGTAGACCGCACAGTCACGTACAATATGTAAGGATATGTCTTGGGGTCGTTGGGAACATTTACACTCATCATCGGGCTATCGTCCCATGTTCTTTGATACACAACACTATCATCTGCGGATTTTAAGACATAACTGAACTGCAACCTATCTACCAGTTGAAGACCCGGAACCACGTCACTTATGCTTATGCGATAAGTGCCTTGTCGGGGAGCAACATTGACACCGAGTATGATGTAACCGGAATAATCGGGCCAACGTAAATCGACGCCATTGCCATCCGCGAATATTGCCTCGCGGTCTACACCGCGAATATTACCAAGATGCGTCATGCCGGGTGTCACTTTGTTTGGAATTTTAATTGGTATAAAACCATACTTAAATTCACTAGGCACCGGCGCTATTTGAAGTAACTCGTTCGAAGGAACGGGCGCGTTGGCAATCGGTGCAAAATACTTCGCATGAACGTTCCAATGCATAAAGCTAAAATAATAGACCATACTATGCATTGCAATGATCTGGATATTATTGGCCCGCTGCAACTCATCAATCGCAGGCTTTTCATATTGGAGCCAGTCCATCGGCAAGGTTTGCGCGTTAAAAATCTCTTTAAAACCACGAAATGTACTATTCAAATAAACGTTGAGGTTAATGATGAGGCTCGTCAACGTTACAAACCCAATGACGTACCATCGAATTTTATTAAAGAGCGCGTTTTTTGTTGCCGCAAAACAGAAAATAACGGATGGGGCTGCACAAATAAAATAAAAACTGAAATAGACCGGAATTCCTTCCATATATAAGGTCGTAAACGACCAAATGAGCAGCCAAGCCAGAGGTGTAATAGCGAACAATACGATCAGCGGTCGTAAGGTAAATTTTTGCTGACGTAGAAATACAAATTGTAGCGGCCATAGAAGCCAGACAAATCCAGGCCACAAGCTAAACTCGACCAAAAATGGCGATGTTGGAATAATGACGCCAGCAAAGCGGTAATGCAGATGATAGTGGCTAACATCGGTATCGATAAACGGTGCTATATATTGGGATAGTGCACTGTTCAAATATCGGTTAATAAGTTCACGATCAAGTGCCGAAGTCCAGAAATTGAGATCGGCAATCGGCGCCAACATCATTTGCGCGGAATAAATCAGCAAATTTTGCAAGGCCCCATGAAGGCTTGCGCTCAGGTTAAATACCTGGCTCGCGAAGTCCTCGAAGAAATAAATGTGTCCAGATGATATATAATTCAGGGCGAGAAATATCGTTCCCATAAAGCTTGCCGCCAACAAACATATAACGACTGTCGACAAACGGGCTTGGGGCAGGCAGGCACGCCAACTCGTATGTGTACGATAGAGAAAACAAAGAAACCATACCGTTGCTACGAACAATATTGGCAAGAGAAAAACGACATGTAGTTTTGTCCCAACACTGATACCAGCACCAAGCGCCGCACTGTATAAATAATGCTCGTAGCCAGAAACTAGCCATCGCCATAAGAAATAGAAGCCGAGCATCATGGCGACGGCGGCGAATATTTCATCATTGGTCGATGTCGCTTGAACAAGGACGCTGGGGGTCATGCATAAGAGCCAAGCGGAAAATGTCGACAGCAACCGATCGGCACCAAGCTCGCGAGCAAATCGATAAGCGCCGTAACTCACGGCGAGCCACGCGAAAATAGAAGGAAAAGTGTGTACGATGCCCGGCAGAGCATAAAGCACCAACGGGATATATAGCAAAATGCCATTCAGCGGATAAAATGTAACCCGCTTATCTGTCGATACGAAGGGATGCAGTAAATTACCATGCGTGACATACCAAAACGCACGCGGTAACCGATAAACCATGGAATCGCCATTTCCGGGATAAACACAGAGAGCCGTGACGATATTCAAAATCAGAGCGAGACCAAGCGTGATCAGAAGAAAATACCACAAATATTTACGCGCTCTTTGTGAACGTATGACAACAAATTGCGGGAGCTGCAGAGGATTTGCGTAAGGCGTGCGGCATGGTTCTGCATAGACCAAGCGATGCAAAGCTAAAATAACGGCAACGCCAATAAATGTGCACACGACGTAAACCAACAAATTATTGAGCGCATAAAGCGCCCCCGCCAATTGACCGCCGGTAATTAAACTTGACCACAAGAACAGGAACAAGAAAAGCGGCCATTCGCGCCATGGCAAATTCATATGCCGGCAGTACAAAATGATAATCGTACTAAGAACGACGCCATGTGTTATGGCTAAAACCAATAAGACGACGTCATTCATTTGTGCGTCGACCTAATTTCAATCTGCGCATCAAGACGATCTTCTATCAGACCGGCAGGATCTTGGTGGACCAATATGTCTGAACTTGGAAATTCTTTTTTAAGTGCGCCCATAATGTCGTCGGTAACTTCATGCGCTTTTTGTAAGGTCGTGGTTCCGTCCAACTCCAGGTGAAATTCTATAAAAACGCGATCGCTATCCGAACGCGTGCGTAAATCGTGAACACCACGCACTAAGGGCCTTGCTTTGACGATGCTAATAATTTTGGCGCGGTCCTGATCTGGTAGTTCCCGATCCATAAGTATATTGAGGGCTTCTTTGGCTATGTGAAAAGCGCTCATAATTAAGCCAAGAGCTATGGCAAGGGCGAACACAGGATCAAACCAATCGAGCCCCGTGAACTGATACAAGCCAAAGGCGGCGATAACGGCAAGATTAACGGCAAGATCACCAAGATAATGTATATTATCGGCGCCAATCGCCATGGACGCTGTACGACGAATGACATAACGCTGAAAAAATATAAGGAAGACAGAAAGCACTATGGCACCAGCCATAACGCTGTAGCCAAGATTGGTATTCTGGATCGATTGTGGATGATAAAGTCTGTGCAACGCTTCATAACACAACAATACTGACGATCCGGCGATAAAGGCTGCCTGACCGAGAGCCGCCAAAGGTTCGGCCTTACCATGTCCGAAACGATGATCATGATCCGGCGGCCTCAGGGCACTCGCGACACCATAAATCGTGACAAGCGACGCCATGAGATCGACGGTCGAATCCACCAATGACGACAACATGGCCATGGAATCCGTCATAAAATAGGCAACCATCTTGGCTATAATGAGAACGACCGCGACTGAGGCGCTGGCATAAGTCGCTCCGCGGCGCAGTTTGTCATTGCCGGCTTGGGCATATCCGATTTTCGCGGTCACGGATAAAGCCTTTCTTGCTGCCAACTCATTTTATCGCTTGCGCGCCGGTATACCACGCGGTCGTGGAGCCGAAACGGCCTATCCTGCCAGAATTCAATCATCAAAGGACTTAAACGATAACCTCCCCAGTATGAAGGTCGTGTTACAATGCGGTTTTCAAATTTACTTTCGGCATCTTTTAAATCTTGTTCCAATACCTGCCGATTAAGCAAAGGCCGTGACTGTTTGGATACCCACGCGCCAAGCTGACTTCCGCGTGGGCGGCTCAAAAAATATGCGTCAGACTCTGCATCACTGACTAAACTTATGATACCTTCCACACGAACTTGCCGTAACAGGGACTTCCAGTGAAAACATAAGCTTGCCTGAGGATATTTTTTCAATTCCTCGCCTTTACGGCTCTGCCGATTGGTGAAGAACGTAAATCCAGAAGCATCAAAGGCTTTGAGCAGGACAATTCGGGCAGCCGGCATGCCATCCGACCCTAAAGTTGCCAAAACCATAGCATTAGGATCATTGATTTCGCTTTGACTGGCTTGGCTAAACCAGGTCTTGAACAAAACCAAAGGATCCTCAGGCGGCGTAATATCGGAATTTTCCATGATTTTCCGTTTGCACTAGTTTTGGGCACTGTTGCGCCGACATTAGACTCTAGGATAGAGTTTTGCAGCAACAGAGTTTTCCTAATGCCGCCCCTGCTCCTTGGGTGTATATAAGGCGAGCATATTTCATCGCTAACTTATGAGGATTGCAATGATTCGAATGCCAAGGGTCGCCATACTGGCTCTCCTTATTCTTCTGCCAGCTTGCCAGTCAGATAGCCCTCAAAGTAGCGAAAAAACCAATTCTTCTCTTGGCACTAAGGGTAGCCCTACGAGCGCTGCAGCGGCTAATCAAGCAAACCATAATAGCGCTCAACCAACAACGACACTCACAAGTACCGTCTTGAATGGATATTCGGCTAACAAACTAGGTGCGACAGTTGACGATAGTGACCGTGCCGCGGCGGCACGGGCTGAGCAGCGCGCTTACACAGCCCCCGTCGGTCAACAAATTACTTGGAATAATCCACAAAATGGGAATGCCGGTACCATCACGCCCGTGCGCGATGGATATGATAATAGCGGTGCCTATTGCCGGGAATTTCATCAGACCACCACGATCGGCGGTCAACAGCAGCAAGGTTATGGACGCGCTTGCCAGCAGCCTGATGGTTCGTGGAAAATTGCTCCACAACCCTAGATGCTTAATCTAAAGAGTAGAGGTCAAGAAGTTGGTTGAAATGAGCCCTATCAGTAGCGATCTCGCTCACCTTCATAAAGGCGGCTGAAATGGCCGATCCTTACCAAATTCTAGGTGTCAGCAAATCGGCAACCGCCGATGAAATCAAAAGCGCCTATCGCAAACTCGCTAAAAAACTGCACCCCGATGTCAATCCTGGCCGTAAAGACATCGAACAAAAATTTAAAGACATCACGGCAGCCTACGATCTTCTTTCGGACGCCAATAAGCGCACACGTTTTGACCGCGGCGAGATTGATAACCAGGGTAATGAGCGTGGCTTTCAAGGTGATCCCTTCGGTGGTGGGGGTGGCCAAACTTGGCGTAGTTATGCGCATTCGGCTGGTAAAGGTGAGGATCCTTTTGCCCAATTTGCTGGGGCTGAGGATATTTTTGCTGAGTTTTTGGGCGCTCGCCAAGGACGCCGCGGCGCCGGTGCACGCAGCACCAATACGCGCGGCAGCGATACGACCTATTCGCTTGCCGTTCCCTTCATCGAAGCCTGTCTCGGTGGTAAACAAAGGGTCACATTGGCGAGCGGAAAAGCGATTGAGGTCACGATCCCGCCAGGTACCGACGAAGGTCATAAATTACGTCTGCGTGGGCAAGGGTCAGCTGGCACCGTTGGCGCCGCTGGTGACGCCATCATTGAAATTCATATCGAACCACATCCTTCATTCACGCGTAAAAACGACGATATCTATCTCGATGCGCCAGTTAGTCTTCAAGAAGCGCTTCTGGGTGCAAGCATTAAAGTACCTACACTTGATGGTCACGTAACGGTGAAGGTACCGAAGGGAGCTAATTCGGACACGACTTTACGTCTCAAAGGCAAAGGGATACCCACCGGCAAAAGCGGGCATGGCGATATGTTTGTAAAACTCAAAATTGTGCTGCCGGATCATCCATCAGATGATTTCGTCGACTATATAGAAAAATGGGCGAAGAAGAACCCTTACGATCCACGCAAGAAATTGGGTTGGACGTAAAAATTCTGCAACGTTAGCGCGAATAAAATTCGATAACGAGATTAGGCTCCATTTGTACAGGAAATGGCACATCACCCATGGCTGGTGTGCGAACAAATGTACCCTTCATTTCTTTGTGGTCCACTTGCATGTAGTCAGGCACATCGCGCTCAGCTAGTTCAACAGAAGCCAGTACAGTGGCAAACTGCTTCGCCTTAGCGCGCAACTCAATCGTATCGCCATCTTTCAACTGATAGGACGAAATGTTGACCTTTTTACCATTAACCAAGATATGGCCATGATTGACAATTTGACGCGCGGCAAAAACAGTAGGCGCAAACTTCATCCGATAGACGACAGCATCAAGCCGGCGCTCAAGCAATTGGATTAGAATTTCACCGTTATCACCCTTACGGCGCACGGCTTCTTGATAATAGCGGCGAAACTGACGCTCGCCGATGTTGCCGTAGTAGCCACGCAATCTTTGCTTGGCAAGCAACTGGACACCATAGTCAGAAGGTTTAGAGCGACGCTGGCCGTGCTGGCCTGGGCGGTATTCGCGTTTGTTAATGGGGCTTTTGGGGCGACCCCAAAGATTGACACCTAAATGGCGGTCAATCTTATACTTAGATTCTGCGCGTTTAGTCATTGTAATAACATCCTTTTTTAACGATTGTCCCGATAGTTCGAAGTCAACTTCGACGGATACAAGCCGCATTGGACTAGATCACATTCTCGGGAATGGCCGCGTTTATAAGGGTTTGTAGCGAAAAGTCAAATAGAGCGGCTTTGGCTATGACAAATCGGGCGCTGAAACTCGACTGTCCTTATATGTTCTGTCACACTCCCTTTTTGTATTTTTGCTCAAATCCTCAATTATCATGCCACCTCCTCTGCCCTACCCCGCACAACAGGTGCACAAATATGACCATGATAGGTATTTGTTAAGCCTCTTCGCCCCCGCTGAAAGGCGGGAGGATCTTCTTACACTCTTTGCCTTCAATCTCGAATTGTCACACATTCGCGAGCAAGTCAGCGAGCCTTTATTGGGACAGATGCGCCTCCAATGGTGGCGCGACAGCCTAGCTGAGATTTACGCCAGCAACAAAGTGCCAGCCCATGAAATCTTACGCCCACTGGCAGAGTTAATCACACGCTATCATTTGCCAGCGGCTTTGCTCGAAGAGATGGTCGATGCACGCGAATTTGACCTTGATGAAAATCCTCCCAAAACGTTGGATGATTTTTATGCGCTAACGTTGAAAACGAGTGCGCCATTGGCAAAATTAGCGGCGCCAATTTTAGGGGCCTCCTTCAGTGATGGCGTAACAATAGTCTCCGCGGCAGAAGTCTATGCTATTGTCGGTCAGCTGCGCTCCATATCATACATGGCAAGGCAGAGAAGGCTCTATCTGCCACAAGACTTACTCCATAAATATGCCGTCCTGCCAACACGGCTGTTCGAGCTTAAACGGCTTCCGGCGTTAAATGACCTTGTTCATGAAATCGGTATGTCGGTACAAAATAAAATCAAAGCAGCAAAAGCCATGCGCCGGACTATAATGCCAAAGGAACGTAAAAGACTGGCCCCCCTCCTCCTCTATGCCGATTTGGCTCAGTTGCATCTCAAAGTAATAAGGCGCTATGGCTATAATGTTTTAGCGCCGCGTGTGGGGCTCAGGCATCCTCTCGATCTTCTTTATCTCATGGGGAAGAATTTGGCGCTCTAACTTGGCAGCCATAAGTCCATCATGCGCCCATTCCATACCTAAATGTTGCATACCCAAATGGTACGTATTAGGCTTGCCTTCCCGCCTCGCCAATCAAATCATTCCCAAGGGAGCTCTCCATGGCCAAGATTTTAGAGAATGTGTACAAGTCCATCACCCTCGGAGCCCTTCTGGCACTCTTGCTCATCGTCTTCTACCATGGCGATGCTTTATCGGGCAGCGGCTACTGGGCGCCCTTTTTTACCTGGCTGCATGTCATCTCCGGCATCACATGGATTGGCCTACTTTACTACTTCAATCTTGTTCAAATACCCACCATGCCCAAGGTTCCGGCTGAGTTGAAACCAGCGGTGAGCAAATACATTGCTCCCGAAGCGCTGTTTTGGTTTCGCTGGTCGGCACTCGCAACAGTTATTACCGGCCTTCTTGTTGCAACCTTAAATGGTTACGCGCATCAAGCGTTCATGTTGGATTCCTCGAGCCGCACAATCGGCACCGGCATGTATCTTGGCCTTATCATGGCCGCCAATGTTTGGTTTATTATTTGGCCAAACCAAAAGCGAGCCCTCGGTATCGTCCCAACTGAGGATGCAACGAAAGCCAAGTCGGCACGCATCGCAATGCTCGGTTCGCGCGCCAACTTCATCCTTTCAATCCCAATGCTATACTGCATGGTATCGGCGCGCTTGCTTGGCTAACTTGCCGGTTAGGCTAAATGCGGAAGATGGCGATATTCTTCGCTCTGCATCTCGACCAGTCGACTGATCGTACGCTGAAAATCAAAGGCCTGCTCGCCCAAAGGGCAGAGCTGCTCGGGAGGGCCTTCGGCGGTCATGAAGAATTTTACCTTGGCTTCATAGAGGGCATCAATCAAAGTTGTAAATCGCACAATCTCGTTACGTTGCTCGGCATTGAAGTGCGGCACACCATCCAAAAGAAGCGTATGGAAACACTCCGCGATAGCAACGTATTCGGCCGCTCCCAAGGGCTGTCTGCATAAAGCATCGAATGTGAAATAGGCAACGCCTTTAGCCGCACAAGGAATAGTCACAATCCGGCCTTGCACGGGCAACTGAACCGGATCAAGTTCGGCACCGTCGATCAGTTGCAACAGAATATCTTTGAGCTTTTCAGTTGCATTGTTGCCAAGCGGATAAAAATAGTTTTCAAGGCCGCGCATTTGTTCAAAGCGGTGATCAATGGCGCCAGCCAAACGATGTATGGTCATATGCGATTTTATTAAATCAATAAACGGCAAAAATCGATCGCGTTGAAGCCCATTTTTGTAGAGTTCCTCTGGCGGCCAATTCGATGTCGTCACAATCACGACGCCGGCATCGAACAAAGCAGAGAAAAGACGCCCCAATATCATGGCATCGGCAATATTGCTGACGTGAAATTCGTCGAAACATAATAAGAAAGCATCGTCCGCAATTTCTCCGGCCAAACGCGTTATGACATTTTCCGTTTCATCAGTTTGCATTCCCAACCGATGCAGACGCGCGTGTATCTCCAACATGAATTGATGAAAGTGAACGCGACGCTTTTTAGCTACGTTTACACAATCAAAAAATAGATCCATGAGCATGGACTTTCCGCGTCCGACATCCCCATAAAGGTATAGACCATGAACCACTGCCGATTTTTTCGACTTCAACAAGCCCGAAAGGATGCCGGGCGACGCAGGCCTATAGCCCTCGAGCTGTTCAGCCAGAATTTGCAGGATTGCGGCCATCTCGGCTTGTGCCGGATCGGCGCGCAACTCACCAGACATGAGGCGGGCGTGATATAGATCGCGTGGAGAATTAGCCATGCACTGTCAAACCGTATTTGACCAGAAAAATCAATCGTGTAGATTAGATCCTATGACTAATGAATGAGGATGTAATGACAATTTCAGATTCTTCCGCCCCCGTAACCAGTAAGCTCATGGCTGGTAAGCGTGGATTAGTTATGGGTGTTGCCAACGATCGTTCGATTGCTTGGGGGATTGCCAATGTGGCTGCCCAGCATGGCGCTGAGCTCGCCTTTACTTATCAGGGCGATGCTTTGCTAAAACGCGTTATGCCTTTGGCTGAATCGGTCGGATCAAAAATTATCATGCCTTGTGATGTATCGGACGAAAATAGCATCGATAGTCTATTCGCCAATCTAAAAGATAAATGGGGCAATTTGGATTTTCTCGTCCATTGTATTGCGTTTTCCGATAAGAACGAACTCGACGGCCATTATGTCGATACCACGCGCGCCAATTTTCTGCGTACCATGGACATTTCCTGCTATTCGTTTACTTCGCTCTGTAAACGCGCGGTGCCGCTGATGAATAACGGCGGCAGTCTACTGACGTTGAGTTACATCGGTGCGGAGCGCGTCATGCCTCACTATAATGTGATGGGCGTAGCCAAAGCCGCACTTGAGGCGAGCGTGCGTTATCTTGCTGTGGATCTTGGCAGCAAAAACATTCGTGTTAATGCCATCTCAGCCGGGCCGATAAAAACACTGGCTGCGAGTGGTATTGGTGACTTCCGTTACATCCTTAAATGGAACGAAATTAACTCACCACTTAAACGCAATGTTACGACTTCAGAAGTTGGCAATATGGCGCTCTATCTCTTAAGTGATCTCGGCACCGGTATGACGGGAGAGATTTTGCATGTTGATGCTGGCTATCACACCGTGGGTATGATGGCTGTCGACGAAACCAAACAACTTGGCGAGCTCCTCAGCAATTTTAACGCTCAAGGCTAAACAAAATGGCCAGTAACAGTTTCGGCTCACTCTTTCGGTTTACGACTTGGGGCGAAAGCCATGGGCCGGCTATTGGGCTAGCCATTGACGGCTGCCCACCGCTTATTCCCTTGAGCGAAGCCGACATTCAGCCCTGGCTTAATCGCCGCAAACCCGGGCAGTCAAAATATACGACCCAACGCCAAGAAGCCGATCAGATTAAAATCTTGTCTGGCGTTTTTGAAGGAACAACAACTGGTGCACCTATCGGCATGTTGATCGAGAACACTGACGCTCGTTCAAAGGATTACGACGATACTAAAGACAAATTTCGTCCAGGACATGCCGATTACACTTATTGGGTTAAATACGGCATTCGCGATTACCGTGGCGGCGGACGATCTTCCGCGCGCGAAACGGCTTGCCGCGTTGCTGCTGGCGCGGTTGCACGTAAAATTCTCGGTCCCAGCGTAACTATTCGTGGTGCCGTCATTCAAATCGGCACGCAAAAAATAAATCGAGGCAATTGGGATTGGGAAGAGATCGACAATAACCCTTTCTTCAGTCCCGATAAGGAGGCTGTCACAAAGTGGGCTAACACTCTCGATGTTATACGCAAACAAGGATCATCCGCTGGGGCCATTATCGAAATCGTTGCACAAGGTGTCCCCGCGGGTCTTGGCGAGCCGGTTTATGATAAATTAGATAGCGATTTAGCTCGCGCCATGATGTCGATTAATGCCGTAAAAGCTGTTGAAATAGGCGATGGATTTGCCACCGCAGAATTAGCTGGTGAAGACAATACCGATGAAATGAGGATGGATAAAAATGGCAAGGTTTCATTTCTCTCGAACCATGCTGGTGGCATTCTTGGTGGCATATCAAGTGGCCAAGATGTCGTTGTGCGCTTTGCCGTAAAGCCAACAAGCTCTATACTTCAGCCGCGCCAGACAGTTGATGTCCATGGAAAGAATACGGACATAACCACCAAAGGACGGCATGATCCATGTGTTGGTATTCGCGCAGTTCCAGTTGGCGAAGCCATGATGGCCTGCGTTTTGGCTGACCATTTATTGCGACAACGCGCGATGCGCGGTGTACTCGATGATGAAAAAAAGTATTAGACGTAGATTTTGTGCGTAATTCTCGTTTATGCGCACTAGGGGTTACGGAGTGGTGGACGCATAACGATCATGCAGGAGCCTCCCGAGCATATAGGAATAGCAGCCGGCCCCATCAGGCCACATTCTGGCACGCCACAAGACCGAATATGATCTTCACTACATATGCCGAGTTTCTGATAGTTATTGGCAAATGCCTTATTGACCGAAGCTGAATTGCTGAGATCAGGGCAACAAGTTGAACAGGTTATACTAATGAAGGCACAGTCTTCGTCTTTCTGGCATACCCTCTGTTCGGGTGGCAAAGAAGCAACAAAATTTGTAGGGTTTATAGCAACAGCTATCCCCATTGGTGGGCAGCCCGGATCGCCGTCATTCGCGCAACCAGAGGCTGCCGGTACAACTTTTTTCGGTGGACAAGTATCAGTTGACGCGTCGCAGGCGCGCGCAAGCATCGGGAAAAGGGCTAGTACTAAAATGATAGTAAGGGCAATAGAAAAGGAAAATTTGCTCATGCTTTACCTTTACCAATAGCGATCCTCATAATCAATCATTCACTCTGGAACTCATTTATCGCATAAATTCTTACTCCAAAGCGCAGTTAAGCATTGGCGTTGCCAAGGCGATGCACGGAATGCTGAAGCATGTGTGAAAATGACCAGGGCAACGGGGACTGAAAGCACTTCATTCGCTTAAGCTTACATACGCGCTTATTAACGCTTACTCATTTTTGAGCCAAAAAAATTGTCAGTAATCTTGGCAAAAAACACAATAATAACAAAATTTAAAGCGATAAACGCTAAGTTCCGTTGCCATTTTTCGGTATTTGTGATAAACTCTTCTTAATAGAGTTTTTGGGTTAAGAAATATGAACGACAAAGAAAATATACTAAGACCCGCTTATGCAGAGTGGATGCACTGGACAGGCGTTGTCATTGAACGCTTGTCTACTTGTGTACAAATTTATAGCAATCCGCCACATAAGGACGTTTTTTTGCCCCAAATCGGCCGCCAGTTTAAAACCTCGCAGACTGTGGATTTGCTGCGCCATATCTTCACTCTCGCCGATAGCCAAACGCCCGTGGCCCTTTCAGTCCAAGCCGATCATGCTCAGCACGACGATCAAATCATTGGGAGCTTGATATCGCCTCTGACTGATGTCCTTCGCCGCTTACCTGAATTATCTGGCGATATGCAAAAGCTTCTTAAATCACCATGGCAAGACAAATGTAATGGCCGTTTGGCAAATGAACTTTTTCGTGGACCAAATGGTATTGAGGCCGAAGGTATAGGCAGCGGCTACACAGCCGATGGGCGCCTCCCTCAAAAGCTTCAGGATCTGCTTGAACGCGAACAAATGGGTGATACGCGCCCGCTACGCATCGCAACCGAGGCTGAAATGGGTCTAGAACCACATCGTCATGACGATGAAGTTTCTCGTCGTTGGGGCGAAAAGAACAGCCGAAGCCTGCGCTCTGCCGGACGGGTCGATTAACTCAAAATATTGATAACGACGCGACTCTAACGGGGGGCTTGCAAACCTCCCGGCGACGTCACAAATTACGTCTATGGCAACTACATATAGTCAACGCGCACCCTTTAATGATTGGTGGTACTGGTCGGAATGCTTCGTCAAGCGTCTCCGCACAATGGCGGAGCTATACAAAGAACATGGGGAAACCGAACGCAGTGATTTGGCCAGCGATTGGGCTAAAAGGCTTAAAGACAATTGCATGGTTCCTGTTGTCGCCGCCCGCAAAGGTACGAAGACGGATGAAGAAAAGAGCGAGTTAAAAAAACTTGAAGAAGAAGCCATTTTTAATGCCGCTCAGCTGTTCCGTGAATTACTTGTAAATCTTCCTTTTATGTCGAGCTCACTGCAGGATTTTCTTCAGGTGACCTGGCAAGAATGTAAGTGGGACGATCCAAATGAGCCAGAAGAATTCGATGAAGAAACTGGCTTGCCCAAGAAAAAGAAAAAGAAAAAATCAGGCGATACGCGTATCGCCGAACTTTTTTGGGGCCCCAAAGCGCGGCAAGACGAAGGTATCCGCAGCGGCAAGGTCGTCGATGGCGGTCTTCCAGGTATCGTCAATAACCTTCTCGTTGCCGAAAAAAGTTCATCTAATAGAGCTCCTACAGATTACGGCCAAGCCATGATGGCTGCAGCTTCGCAACAGAGCCTGGCCACCAGTATGCAACAACATGAACGCATGGGCGTGCAGGTTAATTTTAAGCCGGGCGGATCGATTTAATGCAAGAAGCCCTCGAAGATTTACCGTCGCCATCAATCGAATGCCACGGCCCAGAAGACTTCGTCGCTATGCGTAAAGCGGGACGCTTGGCAGCTGAGCTTCTTGATTACATCACACCTTATGTCCAACCCGGGGTTTTGACTGATGAGTTGGACCGCCTTTGCGATCAGTATACCCGAGATCACGGCGCTATCTCGGCACCGCTTGGCTATCGCGGATTTCCAAAATCAGTCTGTATTTCTCCAAATCACGTCGTTTGTCATGGCATACCTGGCGACAAACGTCTTGAAAATGGCGATATCGTAAATATAGACGTGACGCCACTTCTGAATGGGTGGCACGGCGACACGAGTCGCATGTTTTTAGTCGGCGATAAAATCAGTCTTAAAGCCAGACGCCTCGTTGATGTTACTTATGAAGCTATGATGCGTGGCATTGAAGTCATTAAGCCTGGCGCCACGCTGGGTGATATTGGCCATGCTATTCAGAACTATGCTGAAAAGGAACGTTTTTCCGTTGTCCGTGATTTCTGCGGCCATGGCGTTGGTAAAATCTTTCATACTGCCCCTTCTGTCTTACATTTTGGTAACCCAGGCGAAGGAGAACTACTTCAGGCGGGCATGTTTTTTACCGTCGAACCCATGATCAATGCCGGAAAATTCGATGTTAAAATTCTATCTGACAACTGGACAGCAGTAACCAAGGATAAGTCGCTCTCGGCTCAGTTCGAACATTCCATTGCTGTCACAGAAACCGGCTATGAGATATTTACCCAATCCCCTAAAGGTTACCATCACCCACCTTATGTGATGACTTGAGCCCTTAAAGGGTAGCCTTTGGGCTTCATTATGCGGTGCTCCCGGCTATGGGTCGGTTCTCCTATGACCTTATGAGCCAACAACGGGTAATGGCTAGCGGGCGGGCTTTAAGCTTGGGGTTGCACGAAAGCCTGGAATCGCTGATGATGACCCGATTCTTCAGAAGGGGCTTTTCTCATGCCGCGTCAACGACTTGTCCTGCAGTTGTCCTGTTTGCTCATTATGGCGCTTGTCGCCTGTTCATCGAACATCGCCGAATTTTGGCGACCGATTAGTGATCCCAATATCGAAATGCCGCTCGATAAAGCGCAAAGGAAACTCGACTTTGATATCAGCCAATGTAATTGCGGAATATTTCCACGCAACGTAACACAACCAGAAATGACCGAGTTTCAGCCCGATAAGCAACGCCTCGCTGAAACAAGTATCATCGTCACACCCGACGATGAGGGCGATTGCATGCAACAGCCGAGCCTTGTCGTGGCTGAATGCATGCGTGCGCGCGGCTGGGAAGTCACCAATTGCTCGGGCCGCATGCCCCTGGCAGGTGGTGGATCACTCTGCGCTGGCTATAAGTTTTAGGCAAACAGGAATGTCGGTTGCAAAATTTCAAATAAGAGGGGTGAACGGCGTTTTGCTGATTTGTTCTCTACCCTACTTACGCGAAACGACTGACTTTCTCTGTTCAGTTAACTGGACATGATTGCACGTTATTCACGCCCCAAAATGTCACGGATCTGGGAGCCGGAAAACCGGTTGCGGATCTGGTTTGAAATTGAAGCACATGCTTGCGATGCCCAGGCTGAGCTTGGCGTTATTCCCTTGTCAGCTGCCAAAACAATTTGGAAAAAGGGTAAGTGGAACATTAAGCGTATCGAAAAGATCGAAAAAAAGACGCGCCACGATGTTCTGGCATTTTTAACGAATTTGGCCGAATCAATCGGCCCCGACGCACGCTTTGTCCATCAAGGCATGACATCGAGCGATATTCTCGATACGGCTTTTTCCGTTCAGCTGAAGGAAGCTGCCGATATATTGCTGTCTGATATTGAAGGTTTACTGCGCGTCCTTAAGAAGCGAGTTGAGGAAACTCTGCCGATTATTACCATCGGTCGTAGTCACGGTATCCATGCCGAACCCACGAGCTTCGGCCTCAAGTTTGCCAGCCACTATGCCGCCTTTGCACGGGCACGCCGACGCCTGCTTGCGGCGCGCCAAGATATAGCGACATGCGCAATCTCGGGTCCAGTAGGTACTTTTGCCACCATCGATCCGCGTGTTGAGATGCATGTAGCTAAAAAACTCGACCTAAAAGTAGAGCCGATATCAACACAAATAATCCCACGTGATCGTCATGCAATGTTTTTCGCCACCCTTGGTGTCATCGCGAGTTCTGTTGAGAATCTAGCCCTCGAGATACGTCATTTACAGCGTAGTGAAGTACGTGAAGCCGAAGAGCCGTTCGCCAAAGGGCAAAAAGGCTCAAGTTCCATGCCCCATAAACGTAATCCAGTACTGGCCGAAAACTTGACAGGGCTCGCGCGGATCGTGCGCGCGTCAGTAACGCCGGCGTTGGAAAATGTAGCCCTTTGGCATGAACGCGATATTTCACATTCGGCCGTCGAGCGCATTTTTGCACCCGATGCCACGCTAGCGCTTGATTTTGCCCTTACGCGCCTTACGGGCTTAATCAAAGATATGGTGGTCTACCCGAAACGCATTAAAGCCAATCTCGAATCCCTGGGTGGCTTGCACTTTTCACAGCGCGTTCTTTTAGCACTTACTCAAACCGGCATGAGCCGAGAAGATGCCTATCAACACGTGCAATCCAATGCCATGGCTGTTTGGTCTAATTTACAGAACGGTAAATTGGAAAATTTTCAAGATCGCCTTAGATCCGATAAGAAAATTAGGAAATATTTGAAGCCAAAAGAACTCGCCGCCTGTTTTGATCTAAAATTCTACGTTCGTCATGCGCGAACTATCTGGAAACGTGTTTTAGAAACCGATAAAAAATGATTACTCGGCCCCGGCGCGACGCTTGAGATGGCTATCTTCGTCATGGGCAAGCACCAGAAAGGCAAGCTCTTCTGCCTCGCGCCAACGCATGTGCAACACTTCTACGTACGTATCACGTGCAGCGCCAAGTTCCTCATTAATAAATGGATTGTCGATACGGGACTGGTATTCCTTCTCTGCAAGTTCGGCGAACATCGATAAATAGGCGGGCAGATCTTCGATTGTTAACATATCAAATTCGCTCGCGCTCAGTTCATGCCTAATGCGCAAGGCAATGTTTGAGCCATAATGTTGGTTTAATTCTTCATAGTACATGAGGACCTACGTTAATGCCTGGTTTGATAGCGCATGTTCTCGCTCATAGCGCGGAACACATTTTGCAATCGCTGCTCATACGACAGCCGCGTGACGCACTCAGCCCTGATCCCTTCAAACTGTTCAAGGGTTCGCAGAATTGAACGGGCATTTTCTCGACCAAATCGCGTCTCAAGCGTTTTGAAATCAAGCAAACTCGAGGCAATTTGGCTTTCGCTCATCGATCATAATCCGTAGAATCAAAAATGAATTTACACGTCAAAATTAATGTTTTTGGATGATAAGTTGCTGAAAAGAGGCTGTAAAGCCTTTATAACCCGAAATATACTTTCACGCTACCTTCAGATCTAGGCATTTGAAAACGCACCAAAACTGACGTTAAGGTTAAGCTTGCTCCACTCAATCCTATCGCCCCGTCATAACCTGTTCACGAGCCTCAAATTTAAGGGCTTCCATCTCTCGCGTAAGACGATGCTGCGTAAAAGTAATGCCTTTGCTCATAAGATCCTTAGCAATGGCCTCGAGCAGTCCGCTATGCCCAGACTTAGTTAAATCAAGATCAACAATTTTATTGGCATAAGCTTCCGCCTCATCGTCTTTAAAACCCATTTGCGCCGCCGCCCATAAACCAAAAAGTCTAGCCGTCCGCGCAGCTATCCTGAATTTTAATTCCTCACTAATTTCAAATCCAGTTTCAAATCCTTTTTCGCGCTCATTAAATTCGCTCATGATCTTTCCTCATATTGACCCTGGTCCCAGTTTAATTTTCATGCCATCGAGATTTTTATTAAAAATGATTTGGCAGGCAAGCCGTGAATCCTGTGTAACCTCAAAGGCACCATCCAGCATACCAATTTCTTCTTCTGTTGGCTCAGGAATTTTACTTTTCCAGGCTGGATCAACATAAATATGACATGTAGCACAGGCACAAGAGCCGCCGCATTGGGCTAAAATGGGGATCCCGCCTTCGCGAATAATCTCCATCACGCTCCATTCCTCAGTAGCGACCAACTCTTTCTCAGTGCCTTCCATATCAGTGCAATAAATACGCATTCGCTCGCTCTCGTCGGATAATATTAGGCCGCTTCAGAAACACCCAGTTTCTGCTGTAAATCGCTACTCGACGTCGTGTACTGGAAACGATAACGACGATCCGGATGTATGTAGGCAAATACCTTTTTTGCCATCAACGCAGCTTCATGGAAGCCTGACAGGATCAACTTCATCTTGCCGGGATAGGTATTAATGTCGCCGATGGCAAATATTGTTGCTACATTCGTTTCAAAAGTTGCGGTGTCCACCGGGATTAAATTCTCATGCAAATTAATGCCAAAATGAGCAACCGGCCCCAGTTTCATGGTTAAACCATAAAAGGCCAAGAGCCGGTCACAAGCTAGGTTGTGGTGTGCTTTGTGCTCATCGTGCAACTCGACAGCGCTAATCATACCGCCCTCACCCAAAACGGATGTGATATTCGCGATCTTGAGATCCATGGCGCCTTCAGCCACCAGAGCGCGCATTTTCATAACTGAATCGGGTGCTGCACGAAATTCATCGCGGCGGTGCACCAAAGTTATATGTTTCGCTATGGGCTGTAGGTTAATAACCCAGTCGAGAGCCGAGTCGCCACCGCCGGCAATCACCAGTTTCCTGTCACGAAATTCTTCCATTTTACGAACTGAATAAAAGACAGATTTTCCTTCGTAAGCGTCGATACCCTTAATCGGCGGTTTTTTCGGTACAAAACTTCCGCCGCCAGCCGCTATGACAACGACGGGTGCTTCTAAAATTGTGCCGCTATCCGTTGTTAAACGCCATTTACCTTCTGGAGTTTTTTCTAAGCGCTCAGCCATTTGGCCAAAATGAAAATGGGGGTGAAACGGAGTAATTTGTTCCAAGAGGCGTTCAGTTAGTTCTGCGCCAGTACAAACTGGAACTGCTGGTATGTCGTAAATGGGTTTTTCAGGATAAAGCTCGGCACATTGACCGCCGGGGCGATCCAAGATGTCGACGAGATGACATTTCACATCGTTGAGGCCAAGCTCAAATACCGCAAATAGGCCCACAGGACCTGCGCCAATAATAATTGCATCTGTTGAGATAGGGCTTTGTTCCATATTTCCTGTCATTTCCGGGACTTATTCTCACTTGCTAGGCAAGCGTATTAGCGGACAAGGGCCGGAGCATCAAGAGCTAAGCACTAACGCCTCAAAGAAGATCTAGCTTCCCGTGAACTTGGCCGGACGGTTGGCTAAGTGGGCCTTGACCACTTCACGAAAATCAAACGTGCGCGAACTGGCACCAAAGTAGGTATGTTCGAGGCCGAGCTGCGCATTAATATCTTGCTCAAATGACTTCATGATCAGCTTTTTGATCCCGCCATAAGCACGTGTCGGTCCGCTTGCCAATCGATCCAACCATGTAAGCGCTTCTTCATGCAGTTTATCCTCATCGAGGATACGACTGATAAGATTGTAATTTTTGGCTTCTTCAGCACCAAAGGTTTCACTCAACATCAAAAGTTCTGTTGCTTTGGCAGCCCCAACCTTACGTGGCAGATAATAAGAACAACCACCGTCGGGCGTAAGTGCGCGCGAGGCAAACTCGCAATTAAATTTTGTATTGCGCCCTGCAAGAACAAGATCTGACGCCAGCATGAAACAAAAACCGGCGCCAGCGACGATGCCATCGACGGCAGCAATGACTGGCTTATCCATAGATTGTAATTCTCGAATTGCCGAGTGATAAGGTAAAATTAATTGATTGGCCATCTCGAGCGCGATATTCCAATCACCGGCATAGAGATCCATATCGACGCTGTCCATGAAATGACCGCCGCGTCCACGCAGTAATACGGCACGAATGCCGCGATCCGTGGTTGCGGGCTTGAGTATCTGGAACAGCTGATTAGCCATATCGAGCGTCAGCGCATTGGCGTGTTCCGGACGATTAAACGTCACAATAAGTGACTGACCGCGAATTTCAGAAATAACTTCAGTGGCCATTTATGGCTCCCTTTTGACCATTTATGAACCTATTGGATTCACAAATTAGGATCAATTAAAGCGACAAGCCATTGATTTTACAAGGCCCTGCTTTCCAAGGTTTCGTTGCTGATTTCTTCACAATGTGTCCTAAGTTGAGGTCTGATCAGCCTCGAGTGGGAACATACATGCCTAACGGAAAAGCCCGCGAAGTATTTTTCGAGAAAAAACAAATTGGTAATATCGTTCGTATTACCGCGATTGATGCTGCAAGCGGCACCGAGGTCATTATCCAAGCCCCCGCTCGTACCAGCCAACATGATCTACAGCGAATGGCCTATAACAAACTTAATTACGTATTGCGGAAGGCACAAAATCACGAGAGCGATAAAGACTAAGGCCCAAACTTAGTACTAACTAACAATTACCAATTAAATGTATGACCAAAAAACTGCATACTGTGTGAAGTGGTATTTGGTGCGGCACTCGGCGATGTCGTCGCCGGCAAAGATGATGGAGCCCCTTGCGCGGGCGCTGTGGTACCCGAAGTTGTCGATGTAAGCGAAGTTGAAGCCGGCAAGGCTGACGGCGGTAACGCCGATGTTGCTGGCGTTGTTTGAACTTTCTTTTCGAAAGTAGGGGGGGGCGCCGGCTGCGTCTTGGGCTGATCCAGCATACTTGATGGTATAAAAGCAGCGTTCACAATATGCACGATGCCGTTTGCTGCTGGTAGGTCTGAGGCCACCAGCCCTGCACCGTTGACTTTGGGAGCATCCTTTTTAGTCAACCCATCGATACCTATGCTATCGCCGTTAGCGGCGCTGAGCGAAGCCCGGCGTCCGGCGATGCTGCTGAGAGGCACATTACTGCCACTAATCACATGATATTTGACGAAACTCTGCATGCTGGCCTGATTGGCTTTTATTTTCTTCCAGATGTCTCGAGATAAATCACTAATTGCATCGTTGGTTGGCGCAAATACCGTCAAAGGTGCATCGCCTTGCGATTTAAAATAATCTTTCAAATCAGCGTCATCGATCAAATCAATAAACTTGCTCAACTCCTTATGCTCGGTCATCAATGCATAGACGCTGTCGGGAACTTTTACGGGCGTAATAATTCTTCGCCGTGGCCCCTGGGGTGCTGGCGCTGTTGTTGCTGAGGCACTATCTGAACTTTGATCTGCCGCAAATACGGGAACCTGAAAAGTTATGATTAATAAGAAGAGAGTAAGGAAGAGAGAAAGAAGGATACGGCTCATAAGGTCTCCCACCAAAAGACATTTCCGCGTATGCTAAGGCATATTGTATGAACGTCAAGACGATAGCGTAGTTTGAAGGCATTTTGTGAACCTTGCCCTTACATGCAATTAGGTTTATTCAAAGCCGATCGGTCATTCTGTAGGAGAATCGTTATGGCTCGGAAGAAAATTGCTCTCGTAGGTGCAGGACAAATTGGTGGCACTCTGGCTCTTCTGGCCGGCGAAAAGGAATTAGCCGATATTGTACTGGTCGATGTTGCCGAAGGTATACCAGACGGCAAAGCGCTAGATATCTTCCAAGCTAGCCCAGTTGAGGGCTTCAATTGCAAGTTATCGGGAGGAACAGACTATAGTCTAATCAAAGACGCCGACGTCGTCATCGTAACCGCAGGCATTCCGCGCAAGCCGGGAATGAGCCGCGACGATCTCATTGGTATCAACACAGGCATTATCAAGGCGGCCGGCGAAGGCATTAAAAAATATGCTCCGAAAGCTTTCGTTATTGTCATTACAAATCCGCTTGATGTCATGGTCTGGGTCATGCAGCAAGTAACCGGTTTACCTCCCTCTCACGTTGTTGGCATGGCCGGTGTTTTGGATAGCGCCCGTTTCCGCAGTTTTCTTGCCATGGAATTTAACGTTTCAGTCGAAGATGTTTACGCCTGTGTTCTCGGCGGTCATGGCGATAGCATGGTGCCCATGGTGCGTTATTCAAGCGTCGGCGGCGTACCATTACCCGATCTCATCAAGATGGGATGGACAACGAAAGAAAAAATCGATGCAATTGTACAACGCACGCGCGATGGTGGTGCCGAGATTGTTAAGCTACTCAAAACTGGCTCAGCGTTTTATGCACCAGCAGCCTCAGCTATTAAAATGGCCGAAAGCTACCTCAAAGATAAAAAGCGTATCTTGCCCTGTGCCGCCTATCTTACCGGCCAATATGGCGTGAAAGATCTTTACGTCGGCGTTCCGGTTGTCATCGGCGCGGGTGGTGTCGAGAAGATCCTTGAATTGCAATTAAACGCCGAAGAAAAAGCTATGTTTGATGCTTCCGTCAATGCCGTTCGCGGTCTGATGGATGTAACCAAGCCGATCTTGGCCAAAGCCGCTTAGATCTGCACGGTGGTTTGAAAGCGTGTTAGATTTTTCATGAGTACGGTTGTTTTTCTATCTGGCACCAGCATGGGTGATGCCCTGGGCGGAATTGGGCGTTCCTATAAAGCTGTGTTTACCGAACTTGGTTACAATTTTGTTGAATTAAGCCTAACGTCAAACCCCGCCGAAAAGCTAATCACCATTGCAAAGACAGATGTTGAGTTCGTCTTTGCCTTCATGGCTATAGCTGCCCACGTCACGGCAGATAGTGAAGCCAAAAAAAACTGCAGTATTTGGGAGATGTTGGGTACGCCATATATCTCGCTCTATGGCGATACGCCTGCGTACTTTTTCGACCGCCATGTCATGAAGAGCCCAAATTTTGTTTCACTCTACGGGTTTCCGGAACATTGCGCCTTACGCCAAAGACTTCCTCTGATCAAAAATATGATCGGAACTTATCTTCCGACCGCTGTCGATACAGTGGCCAAGGAAACCCTGGACTTTAAACAAAAAGCCGATGGCGATCTGATCTTTCTCAAAAACAGCAACGACCCCAATCGTCTTATTAAATTTTGGCAAACGAGCTTACCGCCGCGACCTCTGGCAGCATTGATGGAAATTGCTGCCCAACTTAGATCCGATTTTAATAACAAGGCTAATAATCAGATCGATGATTTGGTCATCCGCTATTTCAATGACAAAAAAATAGATGTCAGCAATCTTTTTAAACTCAGGCTGTTTTTTATTGCGCAACTTGACGATTATTTGCGTCATCTAAAAAGCGACTTTATTGCCGATGCCCTTATGGACTTTCCCGTGCAAATACACGGCAATAATTGGGATCATAAAGACTTTTCTGGCAAACGCCTTAAGATCATTCCGAGCTGCAATTACGAAAAGTCGCGCGAGCTTATCCGCAACAGCTTTGGTACCATCGATATGTCTCCCAATACCAGCCAAGCGCCGCATGATCGTGTTCTGCGTGCTTATGGCATGTACACTTTATGCCTGACCAATGAACAGGATTTTTTTGCACGTGAGATCCCTCGTCATAAAGAATTTAGCTATCGGTTCGATAAAGAAAGTTTGCAGTCCAAGGTCGCCGATGTGCTTGCTAACCGTAAACGCTCTATTGATCTGGGCCTTGAGGTTGCCGACACCTTCCACAAAAAATTTAAGCCTGAAGCTTTTGCACATCAGCTGCTTGAAGCAGCGGCAGCGGTAAGGCTCAATCAGCTAGCTGGTAGCCCTGAGGGTATGCCCCCCTATTTTTTGTGGCCGCCAGACAGCCTTTGAGAGATTGGGTTTTAGTAGTTTAGGCAAGGGAAGTTCGTACAGAACCTGCATTATTTCTTCATGTTAGGTAAAATCTTTCAAGACAAATGAAGGGACACACGTCAAAGATTAATTGGTTAATGAATTTAGCCTCAATAAATTTATCCCTATCATAAGCAAACTGGACGAAGAGATTTACCAGTGATATGGGTCATTACACGATATTTTATGCGATTATTATTGAGAGAGATCATTTTATGCCCTCTGATGTTGAAACACCCGTTCGCAATCTGACGATAGAAGAGATTATCGCAAATCTTACCAAGGCTGTAAAACTTGGGAACTTAAATGAGCCTGCTATCGCAGCGTTGGCCGCAAGAGCAAACCCATCCGGTCCCGATAATAATGCAGACGCCCAATATCTTTACGCGGATTTATGGCATGGCGCTTATGGACATAGACATGTCAATAAAGCGAAAGCCCTAGAATATATCCGCCTAGCCGCTGGTAAAGACCACCTTTTGGCTAAAGCACAGTTGGGCTTATGGCTTTACACTGGCCTTGGCGCTCCCCTTGATACTGAAGTACCTCTCACACTCTTAACTGATAATCTTGCGAAACTTGAAGCCGAGGCCGAAAAGCCAGATAGGCCTTATGCAAAACAAATTCTAGGGCAAATGTATGCAGATGGCTTTGGCGTAAAAAAGGATCTCAAAAAAGCAGAAGCGTTATTAGAAGAAGCAGTCCAAGCAGGTCTCCCCGTTGCCGCGACGGCCCTTGCCAGAGTGCTCAGAAATAAAAATCCCTGGTTTGCAGGAGCAAAAGCGACGCGCGATCGAAGGGTCAAGGAACTCTTATTAGGGGCCTGCAACCAGAATTACGTTTATGCGCTGAATCAACTTGCAAGTTATTTAAACAAAACTCCTGATCAGGATAAAGAGGCCGTCCTTACGGCTTATAGGATGGCTGATCACCAAGGGCATGAGCCGGCGACAAGGAATTTAATCGATCTGCTCTTAGAATTAGCTCATGTGAACCCGCCATCAAGAAATGAGGAAAGAGCCGCGCATGAGCTTCAGAAGCAAATCTATTTAATGGAAGCCATCGAAAAATTAGAATTACCCATATTTAGCGAAGAAGCTTCTGCCAATTATCATCTTGGCTGTTCTCTCTTGGAGCTTACTGACCCTGATTATCCCAAAGCCAAAGCTGCCTTTCTTAAGGCGACCAAGCTTGGAAATGCGACAGCCCCTGCAAGGCTCGCCTTACTTGATCTAAGTCATGATGCTGGTCCTACGAATGCTGGTGAAGCTTTCATCTTATATGCTCAGTTGCTGTGTCGACGCTGGTCCGGCAACCAGGCGACCATTGCCGCGTCCTTTCATTCGGTTGCCGAGCAAGAAATATCTGCCTTGGCCCATCATGCGACAGCCCTACGCCATCATCCTGCGAGAATTCAACTTCTTGACGGCAGCATTTTAGAGGCGATTTCGCCTACCAACCCCTTAGCCGAGGGTCTCATCAGTCAAGCTGCCGCATTTATGCAGCATATGCGTAGCTTGTGTCTTGGTCGTGCTTCTAGGTCTGCTGATGCCCCGACTGATCAAGTACCCCGTATTCGAGAACTTTTGCAATCTACCGAAACTCAATTTGATAACACTTCACCCATCCTACTTTTTGCTGACGGCAGCCGATTGATTTCCAAGCCCGCTCCCGCTGGCCCAGGGTACGGCTAGGTCGCTTTATCCACCACCTCTTGCCCACTCTCTTAATACGCGCTAACCATGCCGCGTTTTGCGATGCATCCCAATTGCTGCTATGATTCGGCGGCGTCATACTTCAGCTCATGGTTGATCGATGAATATCCACGAATACCAAGCTAAAAGCCTTCTTAAAAAATATGGTGTCGCCGTTCCGCGCGGCGGCGTTGCCTTCACGCCGGCCGAGGCACTCGATGTTGCCAAAGCCCTCGTGCTCGATTTGAAGGAGCCCGTCTGGGTGGTCAAAGCTCAGATCCATGCCGGTGGCCGTGGCAAAGGCGGTGGCGTGAAGGTCGTCAAATCCATGGAAGGTGTTGAAAGTGAAGCTAAGCGTATGCTGGGCATGACACTTATCACGCATCAAACGGGTCCCCAGGGCCAAAAAGTTCAGCGCATCTATGTTGAAGAAGGTTGCGATATCAAGCGCGAGCTCTATCTCAGTCTTTTGGTTGATCGCGCCACAAGTCGCGTAACCATTATGGCCTCGACCGAAGGCGGTATGGAAATCGAAGAAGTGGCCGCAAAAACACCTGAGAAGATCCTCAAAGTTGCCATCGATCCCGTTATGGGTCTTCAGCCCTATCATGCGCGCGATATCGCCTTTGGTTTGGGTCTCAAAGACAAACAAGTCGGCAAGTGCGTCAATTTTCTTATGGCTATGTATAAAGCCTTTACCGATCTCGATTGTTCAATCGTTGAAATCAACCCACTCGTCGTAACGGGCAAAGACGATGTCATTGCTCTCGATGCTAAAATGAATTTCGATGATAACGCCCTCTTTCGCCATAAAGATGTCGAAGAAATGCGCGACGAATCTGAAGAAGATCCGGCCGAAGTCGAGGCCAACAAGCATAGCCTCAACTATGTGAGGTTGGATGGTAATATTGGTTGTATGGTGAACGGCGCCGGTCTTGCCATGGCAACCATGGATATCATTAAACTTTATGGCGGTATGCCGGCTAATTTTCTTGATGTTGGCGGTGGCGCCAACAAGGAACGGGTTACCGCGGCTTTTAAAATCATCATGTCTGACCCAAGCGTCCAAGGCATCCTCGTCAATATTTTCGGCGGCATCATGAAATGCGATATCATTGCCGAAGGCATCATTGCGGCTGCCAAAGAAGTATCGTTACGCGTACCGCTCGTCGTGCGCCTTGAAGGCACAAACGTGGCTCTTGGCAAAAAGATATTAGCTGAAAGCGGATTGCCTATTTTATCGGCTGATAACCTTGCCGATGCCGCAGAAAAAATCGTCTCTGCCGTTAAAAAGAAGGCTGCATAACCATGGCTGTACTCGTCGATAAAAATACGCGCGTGATTTGTCAGGGCTTCACAGGCTCACAAGGCACCTTTCATTCCGAACAAGCCATAAGTTATGGCACCAAGATGGTTGGCGGCGTGACACCTGGCAAAGGTGGCACTGAGCATCTTGATTTGCCGGTATTTGATACGGTAGCCGAGGCCGTCAAAAAGACCGGTGCTACGGCTTCAGTCATTTACGTGCCACCACCTTTCGCAGCCGATGCCATTTTAGAAGCCATCGCAGCCGAAATTCCGCTGGTCATATGCATAACCGAGGGCATACCGGTTCTCGATATGGTTATGGTCAAACGCGCCTTACAAGGTTCTAAAACGCGTCTTATCGGACCCAACTGTCCGGGCGTTATTACGCCTGGTGAATGCAAAATCGGCATTATGCCAGGGCATATCCATAAACGCGGCAAAATCGCCATCGTCTCTCGCTCTGGCACACTCACCTATGAAGCCGTCGCACAAACAACAGCTACAGGTTTGGGCCAAACGACATGTATTGGCATCGGCGGCGACCCCGTCAATGGTACAAACTTTATCGATTGTTTGGAAATGTTCCTTGCCGATGATGAAACAAAAGGCATCATCATGATTGGTGAAATTGGTGGATCTGCTGAAGAAGATGCCGCCGCTTTTTATAAGGCCAGCAAACAAAAAAAACCTATGGTCGGCTTTATCGCTGGCGTTACGGCACCACCTGGGCGCCGCATGGGTCATGCAGGCGCCATCATCTCAGGTGGCAAAGGCACGGCCAAGGATAAAATCGAGGCCATGCGCTCAGCCGGCATCATGGTTGCCGATAGCCCTGCCGCCCTCGGCACGACAATGCTCAAAGCGATGGCGGTAGCTGCTTAAAGCTATTACCCGGCAAATCAGGCTTTAACTACCCGTTAATTTGGGGTATTTAACTAGGTGCAATCAGTCGAAGCCCTTTCCGCCCTTTGCGAGGCCTTATGAGTACCCAAATTGTCGTTCCCCCGATGGGCGAGTCCGTATCTGAAGCCACGGTTGCTAAGTGGCTTAAAAAAGTCGGCGACGCCGTGCATATGGATGAGCCTTTGGTTGAACTTGAAACTGACAAAGTCACGCTCGAAGTCAACGCCACAACGGCCGGCGTCATTAGTGAAATTAAAGTGCCCCAAGGGGGCAATGTAGGCGTCGGCGCCGTGCTTGGCATGATCCAAGAAGGTGCGGCCGCCGTATCCTCACCGGCTGCCTCCGCGACAACATCCGCACCTGTCCAACCACAGAAGTCTGCCGCCAATACTTCTGCCCCGCCACAAAAGCAATCTCCGCCACAACAAGCAACAGCTTCAGTTATGCCGGCAGCGCGCAAAAATGCCGAAGACCGCGGTATTAATCCTTATGATGTCGCCGGAACCGGCAAAGGCGGTCGCGTAACCAAGGAAGATATCGCCAACACTTCGGCACAGCCGGCAGCTAAACCCGCCGCTAAAGCCCCCGCACAACCATCGGGCCCAAGATCTCGTGCCTCAGAAGAAGAGCGCGTTCGCATGACACGTTTGCGTCAGCGAATAGCTGAGCGCCTCAAGGATGCTCAAAACACAGCGGCCATGCTCACAACCTTCAACGAAGTGGATATGAGCCAAGTTATGGCTCTGCGCAGCCAACATAAAGAAACGTTTGAAAAGAAATATGGCGCCAAACTTGGCTTCATGTCGTTCTTCGTCAAGGCCTGCATTCAAGCTCTGCATGAACTGCCTGCCGTTAATGCTGAGATCGACGGCGAAGAGATCATCTACAAAAATTATTACGATATAGGCGTTGCCGTAGGTACGCCTCAAGGTTTGGTTGTCCCCATCATCCGCGATGCCGATAAAATTAATTTTGCCGAAATTGAAAAGACTGTATCGGACTTAGGAAAACGCGCCAAAGATGGTAAACTTTCGATGGACGATTTAACCGGCGGAACCTTTACTATTACCAATGGCGGCATCTATGGGTCGCTAATGTCAACGCCAATACTTAATCCGCCACAGTCGGGTATTCTGGGCATGCATGCGATAAAAGAACGTCCCATTGTCGTCAACGGCAAAATCGAAATACGCCCAATGATGTATCTGGCGCTCAGCTACGACCATCGCATCGTTGACGGCCGTGAAGCTGTTACGTTTCTTGTCCGCGTTAAAGAATGTATCGAGGATCCTGAACGTCTATTGCTTGGCGTATAGCTATCACACCTGCTTAGCGAGAAGGGTATAACCTGTCTCGGCATCGCCGTTCTTCGGACGAATAGCAAAGCGGTATTCAGAACTCGCAACTTCAGGCGCAAGAATCTGGCCGGCACGCTCCTTTAGAATTTCTACAGCTCTTGAAATCTGATCGCTATCGTCGCCCAATGGGGTTGTAACAAGTGGATGAACAATCTCAATCCCTAATTGACGCGCTAAAGAATGCCCAAATATAGTTCTATCTCGAGTAGTTGTATAACCACTATTCGTGGCTTGTTGTAGCTTATGACGAATTTCTGGGAATTTATCATGCTTATTGGTTGCATAAAAATTGCTCTTACTTAATATTATCTGAAGGCAAATCTCATCTCTGACCGCAGCTATTGACGTGGGGAGAGTGACGTTAAAAGCTTTCGAGCAAGTGAGGCTGTCGACGGCAAAAATGGGGACTAATTCTTGCCCATTAATTAAGGGATTAATTTGAGATAGGACAAGCCCAGGGCTAACAAACGACACAGCCCCTATGTCACTCGTCGTACTCGCAAGTGGTTGCTCCAGGATTATTTGAGGACAAAGATCATTAACGGGTGAGATCTTAGAAACAAGCAAACGCGTTATAGCCCGATCATCCAACACGACACAGGCATTGATCGTACCGCTATTAACAGGTTTAATAATGTCATGAGCATAGTCTATCCGTAAATAAATGCCCTGACCATTGAACCCGAATCTTGCCTTGCCTAGCACTATATCAGCTGTGTCAAAATAGATGCTAATCCTTCGCTCGGACGGTATAACTTGATTAAGTGATCTAAGGCTACCATCGGGTAAGTTGAATTTTGACCCATCAGCATCCCATAAACGCTCATGCTGTATGACATCGGAAAGTTCATAGCGTGCTATCCACTGTAACCCGTTTCGTAAGTTTTCTGCGCCATACGAAGAAGCGCCAGCTTTTGAAGAACCGCCTGCTTTACCGGCAGAAAAAGGAACTAACATAATCCAAACCTCAGGTAACAATCCTATAAAACTATGGCGTATTTATAATGATAAAGATCGTTCAACACAATTTCGTTTCTTTGGTTAAAATAGTTGCATAGTATTGTACAAGTTGGCATTTCATGTGCCGGACATTTATCTCACTACCCTTAGAAAGCCTCAACCCATGACTAATTCATCTTATGACTTGATTGTAATTGGTGGCGGGCCCGGCGGCTATGTCGCTGCCATTCGCGCGGCACAACTTGGCATGAAAACTGCCTGTGTTGAAATGCGCGCAGCTCTTGGCGGCACTTGTC